>NZ_JAYGHA010000027.1:0-75286 GCF_034931405.1 Anabaena sp. UHCC 0451
TTATCTTCCATCTCTTTTCTTCCTTTGCATCTTTGCTTCTTAGCGACTTTGCGCGAAACCATAAAATTAGGTGAACACAAAAAAACCCTGCATTCACCCAAAAATATTATTTATACTATACCTCTTCCCCTCCAATTACAGGCAGTAAATGTTCATATAACTGCATAGCTTGTAAACAGCTATTAATCCCCAAAACCGCAGAATTATACTCCTGAATTTTCTCCTCAACCTGATTTAATAAACGTTGATTATTAGCAATTTTTTCCTCAGCTTCCTGTTGCAAAGTCTTCTCTAAATAAGCACGCGCATGAGGATATAGTTGTAAAATCTCATCTCCTTGTTTTTCCCCCATTGGTAACAAATGAGTTTTGATAGTTTGGTTGATAGTTTGACGGAAAGATTTACGAATAGTAACTTCTACTTTCGGTTCAAAATCTAACTTTAATAATTGTCTAATTGCAGGTTCAGCATCTCTGATACTTTCTGCATCGTAAGCTTGTGAAGTTTGTTCTAATACTTGTCGAAATTGATAGATAGAAAAAGTTCCTTCATTGTAAAATCTGGGACTTTCTCGCACAAAGCGATCGCATTCTACACTAGCAGAACTTATCAAAGCTTGAGAAACTTGTTTCTCTATCGCTTTTATTTCTGCTTCAATTCCTCCATCATTCCCTAACAAACGATACAATTGGCGGTAATATTCTGATTTTCTAATCTTTTCCATTATCTGTTGAAATAGATTAGCAATCACTTGTTCACAAGAGTCTATTAAAATGTCTTCTAACTGATTAGAAAGATAATAAAAAGCCTCTACTAAAATAGCTAGTAAAGGTGCAGTTGCATTGCGGGGATGACTCAAAGTTGCACGACGATAAGCATCAGCTACGGAAAAAGTATCTAATAATTCATCAAGACGACGAATCATTTTTGATTGTAATTGTCGAAAATCATTTTCAAATTCCTCACAATGATTATTAATGATTTGATTGACTTCATCATTAATATGTTGATGAAAATCTCTCCCTACTTGTTGGAGTTGCTGATTTAATTTTTGCAACTCAAATTCTTTCATACTTTCGATTTCTCGCGGTTGACTATCTAAGTCAATTTGCACAATTTGATAGTGTTTTTTGATTTTGATGCAAATATCTCCTAAGTCATCCGCGAGATTTTTAAATAACTGAGGACGTTTTTCTTCTGTTAAATAGCGAGTAATGGAAGTTCTGAACTCTTCAATTCCACTATCTTGAATTAATTGGTTAATTAATGGTGTTCCCTGTTCGCTTAAAATTCTCACATAGTTTTGATTAGGAGTTTCAAAGCTATTAACAGAAATTCTAAATTGACTTGGAGATAATTTCCCAGAAGTGCAATAACGATTAAATTCATTCACAAATTGCGGTGTTTCTTCTCTACTATCTAAACCTCTGACGCTTTCGGAAAAAATCGAATCTAAACCAAATCTATCTAATTGACTGGTTTGTTTCAAGAGACTTCCGTAAAAACCTAGTAAACCACTGGTTTTATAAACCCTGCTACTATCTCGAAATTGTCCATTAATTAAATCTTCTAATCTTTGTTTGAGTTGGGTATTGTACCAAGTTTCATCAATGCGGTTAAAGATATAAAAAACGCGATCCCTAATTCCTGAATTTCCCCGCATCGTTTCTAATAGTTCTGTTTCTTCCTTTGTCATATCTCCTGCTGATGCAGGTTTGAGAACACAGACTACTGCTGATGTATCTGGATGTTGAATTTTTTCATAAGTTAATTGTGCATCTTTTTCTACTGGTGCATCAATTCCTGGTGTGTCAATAATGATGTTACCATCTTCTAAAAGTGGATGATAACAATAATATTCAATTCGTTTCAAAACTGCACTATTACTACCTCTTCGTGCATATCCCGCAGCTTCTTTAAGGTTAGTAAAATTAAACTGTTCCATCGAATAAGTGGCATTACTAATTGTCTTGATGTGTTCTCTATTTGCCACATATCCATCTAATAATAAAACCAAAGCTTTTGCTTGTTTTGCACGTTCTGATTTACTTTCTCCACCTTCTTGTTGAATAATTGCTTGACAACCTTGATGCAGCAAATCAATTACATCTTGTTTGTTGATATTTTCAACTGTATTAAATCCCAACTGTTGACATAAAAAAACAGCTTGTTCTTGAATTTCTGCTTCACTCAAAAAGGTTAAAACTACTCTTTCTGCATCTGCTGGTGCATACTCAATTTTGCATTCTGTACCAGTTGCGTGTCCTTCTGCACTATATAATAATTCTCTTTCCAATAGTGCATTAATCAACATTGACTTACCCGCACTAAAAGCACCAGCAAACACAATTTCAAACCTGGGAGAAATGGCTTTCCCTAAAGATATTTGTACAGATGTGATATCTTGCGATCGCAAAGCCGCTTCTTGGTGTAATAGTTGTAGAATAGTCTCAACTTGTACCTGTAATTGCTGACACTGGGGCGCTAAATTTGACATGATAAGTAGTAAACAAAGGTTATCAGTATTGTAATACTACTTATCACCATTTAGCTACATTGTATTCAAATCACCACGAGTCATATCATGCCTGAGTATTTTCAATACCCTTTTCTTCATCTTCACAGGTTCATTTTATGCCCTTGTCTACTACTATCTGTCAGCACTACTTAGCTACAAGTTGCTTAATAGTGTCTATTTCAGATTCAGTAGTCATGATCCATTTTTCAATATTCAATTCATTTAAAATATCTTTTCCTTTGGGATTTTGATCCATTTCTAAAAGAATTGAAGTCAATTTTTGGTGAATTTTATTTGCTTTCGATGATAAAACCATCTGATGAAAAACCTTTTTTTGTTCCGATGTGGCTATATATTTCACCAGACTTTTTGTTGTTCCTCCCAATTCTTCATAAGTATCTTTGTAAACAAATCCTAAAGATGCTTCGGTTTCTTTATTAGCAATAGCCTTAACTACAGCTAACCACGTAGGTTTATCAATTAATTCAGCGTGTTGAATGCCTTTATCTTCAAGGGCATTTAAACCTACTTTGGTTGCTAACATACTCGCCACACTCACTAATTTAGAACCTTGAAATGATTGTAGAGAAGGATTATCTAGATCAGGATGAGCAATAAAAACAACTTCATCATATAAATTACTTGGACGTGCTACAGAAATAAAATTGTTGTTCAACAACTTTATGGTATCGCTCGGATTACCATAAACGATATCTGCATCGTTCATTTTTTGATGAAATTCCTGAAAATCCATTGCTAATTCCAAATGGACTGTTTGCTCAAGATTTAGACTTAGATATTGTGCAAATCTAAACCAGCGATCTGGTTTTTTGGCCGTATCATGGGGGCAAACCATTAAATTTAGTTTATCCATTGTTAATTCTTCCTTAAATTTAGAGAATGAAGTTTATTTTGTACCTCTTTGTATTGTTGCTCAGTATATTGCCTTAATATTGATACCAGTTACAGAATTTAACATATATTCTGCAAACGCCTCAAGTTACATTCTTGTCAGCATTGAGTATATTTTAGCAAATTCTAGTTGGGGACGACTTCAGTAAAATCCCTTATATTAAACCTAAAGCTCCACGAGTTACACCTAGTTGATTTTGTAACTTTAATTTTTGCCAAAGTTGTGAACCGGAAATTTCTCCTTGCAGCAGTTGTTGATAATAATCTATTGTTTTGGTTACTTGTTCTGGTGTTTCGTTGAGAAATTCAATTCTCAAATGTTGTAAACCTAAATTAATTAATTTCTGCACATATTCCGCACCAGTTTGTGCAGTACCATTATATACTGTATTTCGACAACCTGCGTCTGCTTTGAGGATGTGTTCACTACCTACCCTGTCTCTTATTTTTACTTCCTGTTTTTCGCAAGGTCTACCGCAGTTGGTGTAGTCTGTTCCTTCAGAAAGGAAAGCACAAAATACACAATGTTCCATGTGAAACATAGGGATATGTTGATGTATTGTCACTTCCAAAAATTGAGGTGAGTAACTGGTAATTAAATCTTCGAGTTGGTTAATATTTAAGTCGTAGGATGCTGTTAACCTTTCTAAATTAAACCGTTGTTGAAAGTAATCTGCTGTTAAGGAGTTAGCAACATTTAAAGAAAAATCCCCAACACATCTTGCATCAGCAAAATACTCTAATTGGTCATAATTTCTAATTAAATAACCATCAGCATTAGCATCTTTTACTTGTTTTAAAATCCAATTTTCTCCAGGTTTAGTTATCCGAGGTGGTGCTACAAAGATGCTGGGGACTGGGGACTGGTGATTGGTGACTGGGTATTCCTTAAATATTTTTACCGCTTCTTTATAATTGCGCGGGTCTTCAAATTCACAGTATATGGTTTTAATATCTGCGGTTACTGCTGCTTTTAATTGTTTGATATTTCTCACTAAAACAATGAGTGAAGGAGAAGCAGAAACTGGGGAAGATTCAGGTTTAATTAAATCTGTCCATTTTGCATGATGATTTAATTGCCAAAGTTTGGGTTTACTTCTTAATTCTTCCAACTGCTTGACAATTTCCCGACGCATCTTATTTAATTCACTCACGGGTAACATCACATTACTAATGAGATTATTTTTTAGATTTTGTAAATAAAATGGTGTATTACCTAAACGTCCAAATTGTTCCTTTAGCTTTTCATCTGTTAAAGGTTTAGTGTGTGCTTCCTGCAATAATATTTCCGATTCAATTTTAACAATGTTACCAATTTCATCATCAGCTATAGCTATTAATTTATCCCCAATTTCCCCATATACTTCTATATTAATCGATCTGGTAAATTGGGGATATTCACCTTCATAACTTTGACGAATTTGTTTATCTAATTCTGGGTCGCTGGTTTTCCAAACCTTATCACCTCTATGAATTTTTAACCAATTCAAATCATCTCTACCAAAAGTTAAAATTACCTCTTTTCCTTTGGGGATAACTTCATATATTCTTCCCCCTTCTTCCCTCGCTTCTGGATGTCCGCAGTCAAATACTACACCATCACCAGGTTTAACAGATGCTTGCAATTTTATGGTTATTTGTTCATTTCTAACGCGGGTAACTTCTCCTAAATAAACACCGCGTTTTTTACCGAAGTTTGCATGAACTAATTCCTGATTATTTATACCCTTAAACCAACCAGTATAGAGTCCACGAGAAAATGCCATTTCTAAATTATATTGGTCTTTTTCTCTACTAAAAAACTTCTCTATATTCTGTTCTTTAATTTTATCTAATGCTTGGCGATAAACTTGAGTGACATTAGCAACATATTCAGGTGCTTTTAATCTTCCTTCAATTTTTAAAGAAGTAACTCCAGATTTTACTAACTCCGGTAAAACTTCTAAACCTGCTAAATCTTGAGGACTAAGTAAATATTTGCGATTACCTAAATCAACAACTTCCCCATCTGCAATTAAATCATAAGGCATTCTGCAAGCTTGAGCGCATTCTCCCCGATTTGCGGAACGTCCTCCTAATGCTTCGCTGGTTAAACATTGTCCAGAATATGCGACGCACAAAGCACCATGAACAAAAACTTCTAAAGGTAAAACTGCTTGTTTTTGAGATATTTGTTGTTGAATTTTATTGATTTCAGAAATTGAACATTCCCGCGCTAAAACTACTAATTGACATCCTAAAGATTTAGCAAATTCTACTCCCACAGCACTACTAATAGTCATCTGGGTTGAAGCGTGAATAGGGAAGTCTGGAGAAAGATGACGAATGAGACGACAAATACCCACATCTTGAACGATGAGAGCATCGACACCCGCAGAAATGATCGTTTTGAGGTATTGCTGTGCTTGGGTCAGTTCCTGGGGGAAAATCAGGGTATTGAGAGTGATATAACCTTTAACTCCTCGTAGGTGCAGAAATTCCATTAATTCTGGTAAATCTGCTTCGGTAAAATTCTCCGCTCGCATCCTTGCGTTAAACTTTTCTAAACCAAAATAAATCGCATCTGCACCATTTTCTACTGCTGCTTGAGCGCATTCCCAGTTACCCGCAGGTGCTAGGAGTTCGGGGAGTTTGATTTTTGTGGTGGTGCTTGTCATTGGGGTTAGTCGGGTTTACGTCAGTTTATTGATTGTATCTAAATTGTTGGGTGGTTGTGGGAAAGGGTGTTTTTGGGTAAGAATTCAGGTAAGGTGATAAGATCCCCGACTTCTGAGATCAATTTATCATTTATGAACACAATAAACAAAAGAAGTCGGGGATCTGGGTATGAACGATTGCTATATCCGATTCCTAGATTACCAATCAACTTTCACAGAATATTGATTAAAAACAGAATCACAACTAATTAAAATCGCATCTTCAAGATTTGCTTGTGAAATTAATAATCTATCAAATGGATCTTTATGATGTAACGGTAAATTATCTAATCCTAATATATGTTCAGATGTGATTGATAAAATCACAATATTATGATTATGTATTTGTTCATTGATAATATCTCTTAACGGAAGTTGCAAAGATAACTTACCTAATTGATATTTAATTTGCATTTCCCAAATACTAACTATACTGAGAAATTTGATATTAGAACTATTAGATAATAAAGCTAAACTTTTAGCAGATAATTTATGAGGTTGACTATCCCACCAAATAAAAGTATGAGTGTCAAACAGTAATTTCATGATTCTCCTAACCAAAATTCATCAGGTAAGGGTTCATCAAAATCATCACTGGTTGATATTGCACCTAAATGTAACCCTGGTTGATCTTGTTTTTGCTGATGATGTATGGGAACAACAGCTAATTTTAGCAGATTGTGATCATTTCTTTCTAAAGTGGAAATTAAAACTTCCACCTCATCACCTTCTTGAAAAGAGTCTGGTAATTCTTCTAGTAAAATAACTGTCTTTCCTTTGATATAACCTTTCATTCTTTTTTGAGGATTGATGTAATTTAAGTTATACTTATCTATTTTAACATACAAGTTTCACAGTTGTCCTAATTATGATATTCCAGAAGTCCGGTATCTGGGGAGAATATTAAATCACATCCTGTAAATCCTTAAATCCTGGATATCCTGATTCAGACAAAAACATTTACAGTAGAGTCAGAGACTCTAAAATGGCATTCCCAGTCGGAGACTGGGAACGAGTTAGACAGATGATCAAGCTTCACAAAACCAATACAAACAGTAGATCTATTGATTGAATAAGGGATAATATGTACTTAGAGATAGGAGTACCATGACAAGACCAACAATAAATGACATAATACGACCTGGTGTGTCTAATGATGTTTCAGAGGTTTTAGATAAAAAACCTGTAAACATAAACAATGACCCAATCAGCAATAAAATAGCTGCGTAAATAAATTTCATTTTCAAATCCTTTAGTCGCAATTATTCATTTAGAGTAACAAACTGTTATTTCGCTGTAAAGTGGAAATACTCTCTTATCAATCAATCAAGGTAAATAACTATTCAGTTACTCAATTTGTTTTTACTTGTTACTCGTCCTTAGTCTCCTAATGGGAAGCCTATTGAGAATATACAAGAATCAAATCTTCCTAATTATGAATTGACCCGTCTGGCATCATAGCACCTTTTAGATTAGCTTCTGTGATATTAGCTGCTATAAGGTTGGCTTTTATGAGGTTAGCTCCTCTGAGGTTAGACTTTTTGAGGTTTGCTCTTCCAAGTTTTGCCCAGAAGAGTTTAGCGTATTTAAGATTAGCTGCTATGAGATTAGCTCCTTCAAGGTTAGTCATTTGAAGTTCGGCTTCTTCAAGATTAGCTTCTTCAAGGTTAGCCATTTGAAGTTCGGCTTCAATGAGGATAGCTCTTTTGAGGTTTGCTCTTCTGAGTTTCGCCCATAAGAGTTTAGTTTCTCTAAGGTTAGCTTTTTCAAGGTTAGCTCCTTCAAGATTAGCTTTTTCAAGGTTAGCTCCTTCAAGATTAGCTCCTTCAAGATTAGCTCCTTCAAGATTAGCTCCTTGCAACTTTGCCCCTTGAAGATTTGCTTTACTGATATTAACATTCCTTAAATCAAGTCTTGTATTTTCTGGATCTGGGTGTTCACGTCTTCCAATTACAGTGAGACATTCTTGAATATCAAGCCGAAGTTTTGGTAATTCTTCTATCTCTTTTTCCTTTTGAACATTTGACCATTCATCCACTAAAGGTTTTTTATTTTGTGGCTTCTCCTCTTTTTTTATAGGTGCATTCTCACGCACAAAAGCTGTAAGAAGTTCCATAATTGTCCACTGGTCTTGTTTTGAATCTTTGGCAATTCTTTCTAAAGTGTAAATCGCACCTAATCTAACTTCTATCTTATCACTTGCAAGCTGTTCTATTGCCTTAGCAAAGCGTTCTGTGATTTGCTTATCTTGTGCAATTTCAGCATTTTTATTAGCAGCTTTAGCACTTTCGTTAGCAGCCTTAGCAGTTTCTTCCATAGCATAAGCTCGTTTGGCTGCAAAGACAATATTTATAGATGCTGCAATACCACCACTAAATAAGCCAGCAGTCTTTAAAATTTCAATGATGTATTCACCTTTTTCTTTTAAAACTTCTATCTTATCAATAGTTAAAATCATGATAATTGGATAAATTGCAACTAAAAAAGGTATAGAAATAATGAATACTAGGGCAGCAATAATCCAATTTCTTGTGATATTGTTTATATCATCGTTAAACATAATCTAAGTTTGATCACCTGGATAAAAATATATTAGAAATACTTGACTAACCATATACTGTCAAACGCTGCTGTCGTTGCAGAAAGTTGAGAGAATCTAGGATAATTTGCACAAGTTCAGTTTGTCCAAATAATGGCATCCAATTAACTATTGTGCTGGTGATAAAATGTGGTTGATTCCCTAATACATGATACCTGCTGCGTCCCATTGTTTCATTTAATTTGGTAGATGTGGTGATTTGATTTTAATATGGGAGGCAGAAGTTATACATCGTATTATTAAGGATAATTAGTAAATTTGTGATACATAAAAGTTATCATCAGAGGGAGGCAGAGCCTCTAAAATGGCATTCCCAGTCTGGAGACTGGGAACGAGGGTAAATAAGGAAAATATGATATTTTGTGAGGCAGAGCCTCCTGATGGCATTCCCAGTCGGAGACTGGGAACGAGTGAACTATACATTTAGCGGTTGTCTGGTTTTCGCCGGCTGATAATGTCCATTACTTTCCACTGGTACAGGTTTAACAACTTCTTTTCCTGTAATTAATCTCGCGCCACGATTGCGGGTAAAATAACTCCACAACCATTGAATCATGACAACTAATTTGTTATCAAATTCAATCAGGAAGTAGATATGAACAAATAACCAGAAGAACCAAGCAAAGAAACCTTTAAGTTTGATAAATCCTAAGTCAACAACTGCGGCGTGTTGTCCAATCATTGCTAAACTGCCTCTATCCACATAATTAAATTGTGGTAGAGTTTCACCTTTGAGGCGCTTTTGAATTAGTTTGGCTACATATTCCCCTTCTTGCATCGCTACTGGTGCAACACCAGGTAAGGGTTTATCATTTTGATGGGCAAAATTTGCTAAGTCACCAACTACAAATATGTTGGGATGTCCTTTAATACTTAGGTCTGGTTCAACGATAACACGACCTGCGCGATCGCTCTCAACTCCAGTTTTTTCTGTCAAAATTTTCCCCATCGCTGAGGCTTTTACACCCGCTGCCCATAATACAGTTTTAGCAGCAATTTCTTTAACATCATCACCTTGTTTGATCGTAACAATATCATTTTCAATATGTGTTACTAAGGTTTTGGTTTGCACATCAACACCCAAAGCCTTTAAGGATGCTTCCGCTGTTTGGGATAATTCCGGTGCGAAGGGAGGAAGAACTCGATCTAAACCTTCTAACAGTAAAACTCTGGTTTCTGAGGTGTCAATTTTGCGGAAGTCTTCTTTGAGGGTTTTGGTTGCTAATTCGGCGATCGCTCCCGCTAATTCTACCCCAGTTGGACCACCACCCACAATTACAAAAGTTAATAAAGCCTGACGTTTTACCGGATCAGTTTCCTTTTCCGCTGCTTCAAAGGCCATAAAAATACGCCGCCGCATTTCAATAGCATCTTCGACAGTCTTCAAACCAGGTGCAAACTCTTCCCAGTTATCCTTACCAAAATAAGAGTGCTTCGCACCTGTAGCTACAATCAAGGTATCATACGGTACTGCTTCATTACCCACCATGACCTTTTGTTCTGTGGGGTCAATATCATTCACTTCACCCAACAATACTGATGTATTTTTGCTCTTGCTGAGGACAGAACGCAATGGTGAAGAAATATCCGCTGGAGACAAAGCACCTGTAGCTACTTGGTACAGAAGTGGTTGAAATAGATGGAAATTGCGTTTATCTATTAGCGTCACATTGACATTAGCCTTGGATAAAGCTTTTGCTGCATATAGTCCACCAAAGCCACCACCAATGATAACTACCTGATGTGGTGGGTTATTGTCATGTAAATCAACCATAAGAAATGTTTCCTTGTATTACAGGTGCTGTAACTATTCTTAACACTTTTGTATCAAAATTGTCACATTTTTTCTGTTTATCTTGAACTTCTTAAAAAAAAATTAAAGTAGCGAATAGGACAGGTGACAGGTGACAGTAATAAGGGAAGAGGTTAAGAGGTTAAGAGAAAAAATTTATCCCCAATCCCCAGTCCCCAATCCCAAGTCCCCAGTCCCCAATTTGCGGTACAATCATAAATCTGCCAATTTTATAACAACCTTTGTGAACAGGAGATGCTTCTATGGCGCGTATGTATTATGATGAAGATGCTAATTTGGATCTTTTAGCGGGAAAAACTGTTGCTATTATTGGTTATGGTTCACAAGGTCATGCCCACGCGCTGAATCTAAAAGATAGCGGTGTAAATGTGATTGTTGGACTATATCCTGGTAGTAAGTCCACCGCTAAAGCGGAAGCTGCTGGTTTGACTGTAAAAAATGTAGCTGATGCTGCTAAAGCTGCTGACTTCATCATGATTTTGTTACCTGATGAAGTGCAGAAAACAATTTACAAAAACGAAATTGAACCTAATTTAGAAGCAGGTAACGTTTTAGCTTTTGCACATGGTTTTAATATCCACTTTGCACAGGTTGTTCCCCCTGCTGACGTTGATGTGGTGATGGTAGCACCCAAGGGACCTGGCCATTTAGTCCGTCGGACTTATGAACAAGGTCAAGGTGTACCAGCGTTATTTGCAGTATATCAAGATGCTACTGGTAAGGCACGCGATCGCGCAATGGCTTATGCTAGAGGTATCGGTGGTACACGCGCTGGTATTCTAGAAACAACTTTCCGCGAAGAAACCGAAACCGATTTGTTTGGTGAACAAGCAGTATTGTGTGGTGGTTTAAGTGCTTTAATTAAAGCCGGTTTTGAAACTTTGGTTGAAGCAGGTTATCAACCAGAATTAGCATATTTTGAATGTCTGCACGAAGTTAAATTAATCGTTGACTTGGTTGTAGAAGGTGGTTTAGCTACCATGCGCGATAGTATTTCTAATACGGCCGAATATGGTGATTATACCCGTGGTCCAAGAGTTGTTACTGCTGAAACTAAAGCAGAAATGAAGAAGATTCTCAGCGAAATTCAATCTGGACAATTTGCGCGGGAATTTGTGTTAGAAAACCAAGCTGGTAAACCTGGGTTTACTGCTATGCGTCGTCAAGAAGCTGAACATCCTATTGAGGAAGTTGGTAAAGATTTACGTGCTATGTTTAGCTGGTTGAAGAAAGCGTAATTTTGGGTAATTGCAAAAGAGGTGATTGGTGATTACCAATCACTTCTTAATATCTATTTAGGGCTTGCTACCTGGAAAATAGCTATGATAAGGTGAAGAAATAGTAAGTTTGCTATTTTTAACTGATCTGTTGCAATCTTATCTTTATTCCTAATGTTTATTTCTCATATCATACTCAAGAATTGGCGTAATTTTCTGTCAGTAGATGTCGAATTAGGTGACAGAGTTTTTGTAGTCGGTCCTAACGCTTGTGGTAAATCTAACTTTCTTGATGTATTTCGCTTCCTACGTGATATCGTCAAGCCTGGAGGTGGATTACAAAAAGCGGTAAAAGATCGTGGAGGAGTACCAAAAATTCGTTGTTTATTAGCAAGAAGATATTCAGATATTGAGATAGAGATTCATATTTCTGAATCCCATAATCACCCTCCTAAATGGAAGTATTCTATCGGTATTAGGCAACAAAAGGGGGGTTCTAATCCACCTATTTTATCCTATGAACGAGTATGGAAAGATAATAATCAGATCCTTGATAGACCAAATCATAAAGACGAAGAAGATAAGCTCAGAAAAACACAAACACATTTAGAGCAAATTAATGCTAATGCTGAATTCAGAGACATTGCTAAGTTTTTTGAATCAGTTCTATATCTACACCTTGTACCGCAATTACTCCGTTATCCAGAAGCATTTTCTGGACCGGGAATTTCAGAAGATCCTTTTGGTAGAAGTTTTCTAGAACGCATTACAAAAACTTCTGAAAAAACTCGCAAATCTCGACTAACAAAGATTGAAAATGCTTTGCGTTCTGCTGTTCCTCAATTGAAACATCTTACTGATATAAAAGATGAAATGGGTGTTCCTCATTTAGAAGCAGTATATGAGCATTGGCGACCTCAAGCTGGTAAACAAAGAGAAGATCAATTTTCAGATGGAACATTACGTCTAATCGGCTTGCTGTGGTCATTACTAGAAAGTGATTCATTACTACTTCTTGAAGAACCAGAGTTATCTTTAAATGCAGCTATAGTAAAAAAATTGCCTTCTTTAATGTATCGAATACAGCGTCAGAAAAAAAGACAAATAATACTTACTACACATAGCGCAGATTTACTGGAAGACGAAGGAATTGGAGGTGAAGAAATCCTACTTTTAACACCAAGTCCAGAAGGAACTAAAGTTACAACCGCATCATTAATTGATAATGTACGTGATCTGTTAGAAGGAGGTTTAAGCATAGCTGAAGCCGTATTGCCATTAACTAAACCATCTGAAATTAATCAATTGGAGATTCATTTATAGTGGATTTGATCCCTATTAATTTAGCTGTTGAGGACCCACTGAGTGAAGCTGTCTTGCGAGCAATTTTACACCAATCAAACCGCCCTTATATAGTGGATAATTGTTATTCTAAAAACGGTTTCGGCTATCTTAAAAAGAATATCAAAGGATTTAATAATGCTGCCAAAGGAACGCCTTATATAGTTTTAACAGACCTTGACAGAGCAGAGTGTCCGCAGGTACTAATTCAAGAATGGCTACCATATCCAAAACATCCTAATCTCTTGTTTCGTATCGCTGTCAGGGAAGTAGAAGCATGGCTTTTAGCTGATAGAGAAAGCTTTGCCAAATTCTTGGTAGTTTCACAAACATTGATTCCTCAAAATGTCGATGAAATTAGTGATCCGAAACAAACATTGATTAATATTGCGAGAAAATCTAAAAAACGTGAATTGTATGAGGCTATAGTTCCACAGTCCAACAGCACGGCAAAGGTAGGTAGAGACTATAATGGACAGTTGATTTACTTTGTTAATAACTACTGGCAAATGGAAGTAGCTAAGTTATGTTCCCCAAGCCTACAAAGGGCTATCAATGCTATAAGTAGGTGAACAGAAAAATTTAAAGGTATGTGAAGAAAAGTAAAATCGCCCAAAACTCTCTTCCTGTTCCCTGTTCCCTGTTCCCTGTTCCCTTGCCCCAACGACAATTTTTAACGCCAACCTACTTATCTAAATTTGAGCCAATATAAAGTAAAAGGGCAGGATTTTCATCCCACCCTTGAAAAACAAAACTATTTAGACAATACTCTGTTGTTAATTAACCCAACAATGCCTTAGCTTTAGTTAACACATTATCAACTGTGAAACCAAACTTCTCCAGACAAATACCACCAGGAGCGGAAGCACCAAAGGTATCAATACTTACTGTATCGCCTTCACTACCGATATATTTGTGCCAACCGAAACTGCTGGCAGCTTCTACAGAGATACGCTTGGTGACAGCTTTAGGTAGAATAGCTTCTCTATAAGCTGCATCCTGTGTATCAAACAAGGTGGAAGAAGGCATTGAAACAACACGGACTTTCTTACCTTCAGCAGTGAGTTTTTCGGCTGCACTGACACAGAGGCTTAATTCTGAACCAGTACCAATTAAGATGATATCTGGTGTACCAGCACAATCAACAATTGTGTATCCACCCTTAGCTACACCTGCAATGGATGTACCTGCTAAGTTGGGTACATTTTGACGGGTGAATGCCAACAAAGTAGAAGCTTGTGCTTTAGATTTCTCGATCGCTACTTTATAAGCACCAGAGGTTTCATTTCCATCTGCGGGACGAATTACAGTTAAGTCAGGAATCGCACGCAAAGAAGCGAGGGTTTCAATGGGTTGGTGTGTCGGACCATCTTCACCTTGGCCAATGGAATCATGAGTCATTACCCAAATTGAGCCAGCTTCAGACAAAGCAGCTAAACGAATAGCAGCCCGCATATAATCTGTGAAGATTAGGAAAGTCGCACCGTAGGGAATCAATCCCGAACAATGCAGCGCCATACCGTTACAGATTGCACCCATAGCGTGTTCCCGTACACCAAAGTGAATGTTACGGTTTTGGAATTGTCCTTTCTGGAAGTCACCGAAACCCTTGAGTTCAGTCAAGTTGGAGTGGGTTAAGTCAGCTGAACCACCAATTAATTCAGGTAAAACCGCTCCTAGTTTGTTGAGGCAGGTTTCTGAATGTTTACGGGTAGGTAGGGCTTTATCTTCTGCTGTGTAGGTAGGTAGAACTTTGTCCCAACCTTCGGGCAGTTTACCGCTCACGAAACGTTCAAATTCTGCGGCTTCAGCGGGATATTTAGCCTTATAGTCAGCAAAGGTCTTGTTCCATTCACCTTCAGAAACTGCACCACGTTCTACAGCCTTACCCAAATGCTTGAGGACATCTTGTGGAATTTCAAAAGGTGCGTATTCCCAATTTAAGTGTTTGCGGGTTGCGGCTGTTTCTTCTGGACCCAATGCAGCACCGTGAATACCAGCGGTGTTTTGCTTGTTGGGAGAACCATAACCGATGGTGGTTGTCACCTTGATCATGGTGGGTTTGTCGGTGACAGCTTTTGCTTCTTCAATCGCTTTGGCAATTGCTCCTAAATCGGTGTTACCGTCTTTAACGTGGAGAACGTGCCAACCGTAAGCTTCAAATCGTTTAGAAACATCTTCGGTGAATGCTACATCTGTCGAACCATCAATAGAGATGTGGTTGTCGTCGTAGAGTGCAATGAGTTTACCTAAACCCCAGTGTCCAGCGATAGAAGCCGCTTCACCAGAAATTCCTTCCATGTTGCAACCATCACCCAAAATTACATAGGTGTAGTGGTCTACAATTTTGGCATCGGGTTTGTTAAATTTAGCGGCGAGGTGTGCTTCTGCTATGGCTAAACCAACGGCGTTAGCAATACCTTGACCTAAAGGACCAGTGGTTACTTCTACACCAGCTGTAACAAAGTTTTCTGGGTGTCCAGGAGTTTTAGCTTCCCATTGACGGAATTGCTTGATATCTTCAATACCGACGCTATCGTAGCCTGTCAGGTACAGCATGGCATACTGTAACATAGACCCGTGACCAGCAGACAAGACGAAGCGATCGCGGTTGAACCATTTGGGATTTTTGGGGTTATACCGCATGAATTTATCCCAAAGGACAAAAGCCATCGGAGCAGCGCCCATCGGCAGTCCAGGGTGTCCCGATTTGGATTTTTCTATGGCATCAACAGCCAAAAAACGAATCGAGTTAATACAAAGTTCTTCGAGGGATTGGGTTGCAACAGCCATAATTTCTTGTTTTTAACGACGGGTTAGGACTCTTTGTAGCTTTCTGTTTCTGGGGTCATTATAAAGCGATCCCACCATCCACATCATCCCATTCCTGCCTGTAGATGGACAAGCGGGATCTTCTGAGTTTTAGGTGATGAATACAGCTAATAATTGGTGTGTTTTGAACTCTAAGTTCAGCAAGGAGTGATATATATAATACGGTCTACGGGGTGGGGTGATGGGGGAAGTTGATAACCCAATGCCCAATGCCCAATGCCCAATGCCCAATTACCATTAGCGGTACTTCTTAAAAGCCAGGGTGACGTTATGACCACCAAATCCAAAGGAGTTGGATAGTGCTACCTCTACTTTTTGAGCGCGGCTATTGTGGGGTACATAATCTAAGTCACAACCTGGATCAGGATTATCCAGATTGATGGTAGGCGGTATATGGTCATTTGCGATCGCTAAAACTGTCGCTACTGCTTCTATTCCTCCTGAACCACCTAACAGATGACCTGTCATGGATTTGGTGGAACTAATTGCTATCTTGTAAGCATGATCACCTAAAGCTTTTTTAATAGCTGCTGTTTCTGTGACATCATTGGCTGGGGTGCTAGTCCCATGAGCATTGATATAGCCCACCATTGCTGGTGTCAGTTGAGCGTCTTGGAGCGCCAGTTCCATTGCTCTAGCAGCACCTAAACCACCGGGAACTGGAGAGGTCATGTGATAAGCATCACAGGTCATGCCATAGCCGACCATTTCCGCATAAATCCGAGCGCCACGACTCAGGGCGTGTTCTAATGCTTCCAGAATTAAAATTCCCGAACCTTCACCCATAACAAAGCCATCCCGATCTTTGTCAAATGGACGACAGGCACTATTTGGGTCATTTTTCGTGGAAAGCGCCCTGGCTGCGGCAAATCCAGCTACAGACAATGGTGTTACTGCTGCTTCCGCTCCGCCACAAATCATCGCTTGGGCATATCCATTTTGAATTAACCGAAAAGCATCCCCAATCGCATTAGAACCAGCGGCACAAGCTGTCACTGAACAGGAATTAGGTCCTTTAGCACCAGTATGAATTGCTGTTAATCCTGCCGCCATGTTGGCAATCATCATCGGGATCATGAATGGACTACAGCGATCAGGTCCTTTGTTCAGATAGACCGTCTGCTGATCTTCTAATACTTTGATGCCACCAATACCTGAACCGATCATGACACCTATCTGTTCGGCGTTGAGGTCATTGATCACTAATTCCGCGTCTGATATTGCCTGTTTAGAAGCTGCGATCGCAAATTGGGCAAACCGATCCGTGTGCTTGGCTTCTTTCTTCTCCATGTATTCATGCGGATCAAAGTTTTTCACTTCTCCCGCAATTCGACATTTATGCCCAGACGCATCAAAAGCTGTGATGTAATTTATACCATTACATCCGCTTAACAATCCTTCCCAATACTCAGATGGTGTGTTACCAATAGGTGTAATCGCGCCAACACCAGTTACAACAACGCGTTTACGTTTATAATCTGTCATGATTCAGTTAAAGGTGGCGAAAAAGCAGCAAGTAGAACAATAGGGAAACTTAGGGATGAAGGATAATTGGCATCAAAATTTAGAAGCAGTTCAAAATTCAAAATTTCTCAGTGTCCTGTTTTTGATGCCCGCCCCCTCACCACTCTTAAGCAGATGCAGCAACGTTAGCGTCGATGTAGTCTACTACCTCTTGAACTGTTAAAATCTTTTCGGCGGCTTCATCGGGAATTTCGATATCAAATTCTTCTTCCAAAGCCATTACCAGTTCCACGATATCTAGGGAGTCAGCGCCTAAATCATCTATAAATGAGGCATTTCCTACAACCTTTTCTTTTTCAACATCCAGTTGCTCGGCGACGATTTTTTTAACTCGTTCAAAAGTTTTTGATTCATTCATAGATATAAAGTCCTTAACCAGTTGCTATGGTCTGCTCTTTATGGGAAATGTTTTTTGAGCATATACATCTTATCGGAAAGGGTGATCCTCAGTATAGTTATCAGAAAAAGGGAATAGGCAACAGAGAACAGAGTAACAAGGAATCAGGCACAGGGAATAATTAAAAATTAAACAATTAACAAACTTCTGCCTTCTATCACCTGTCACCTGCTATAAGCTAGACTCGCGGAAGATACTAAAACTGTTGGATTTGTTCTACCAGGGCGATCGCTCAAACTCAAATATAATTTTATGCTATCTCAAACCCTAAAATACGCTTACTACCCCGGTTGTGTTGCTCAAGGAGCTTGTCGGGAGCTTTATCTATCCACTCAATCACTCACCAAAGCTTTGGGTATTGAACTTATTGAACTCAAAAAGGCTGCTTGTTGCGGTTCAGGTACGTTTAAGGAAGATT
Source organism: Anabaena sp. UHCC 0451 (assembly GCF_034931405.1). Lineage (NCBI taxonomy): Bacteria > Bacillati > Cyanobacteriota > Cyanophyceae > Nostocales > Nostocaceae > Anabaena > Anabaena sp. UHCC 0451. Next base: position 18,268 of record NZ_JAYGHA010000027.1, read on the forward strand.
CCCAGTTATTGGAAGATACCGTTAATGCTCGGAATATAGCTTTAGCAGAAGAATTAAATCTACCTCTTCTTACTCATTGCAGCACTTGTCAAGGTGTTATTGGTCATGTTGATGAACGTCTCAAGGAATGCCAAACAACTAATCCAATTTATGTTAATCAAGTTAATGGGCTGTTAGAAAAAGAAGGTTGTTCTCCTTATCGGGGTAGTACAGAAGTTAAACATCTACTTTACGCTTTAGTCACAGATTACGGTTTAGAGAACATTAGTCAACGTGTCACCCGCAAGTTATCTAACCTCAAATGTGCAGCATTTTATGGCTGTTATCTCCTCCGCGCTCAAAAATCCATGCCTTATGATGATCCGTTTCAACCAGAAGCAATGGAAAATGTGTTTCGGGCTGTAGGAGCAACTCCTATATATTATCGTGGTCGCACCCAATGTTGTGGTTGGCCTCTCTCCAGTTATGCTACTACCGAATCTTTCAAAATGGCAGGAATGCACATTCAAGAAGCTTTAGAAAATGGTGCTGATTGTATTGTTACCCCTTGTCCTTTGTGTCACCTCAATTTAGATTCTCGTCAACCAGAGGTAGAAAAAGTCATTGGTAAAAAGTTAGGTTTACCTGTTTTACATTTACCTCAATTAATTGCTTTGGCTTTAGGAGTTAGTCCTGAATTACTGGGTTTAGAAAGACATATTGTTTCTACAAAATCTGTTTTAGAAAAATTGGGATTTTAGGTAATGGGGACTGGGGACTGGGGACTGGGGACTGGGGACTGGGGACTGGGTTATTAACTTCCCCTACCTCCCCTACCTCCCCTACCTCCCCTACCTCCCTTTCAAATCCCACATAAAACAAAACCCCGTAACCAACTAAGATTACAGGGTTTCATTTTTAAATTTGGTGGCGGGAAGTGGATTTGAACCACTGACCTTCGGGTTATGCTTACCAACTACAACTTTCGTTGCCTAGTTAAACTAGTTTGTGGTCTGGACTGTCCCTTCACCCTCGTCATTAACGTTAGGGTGTCTGCCTTCCAGTCTCTACACCTTCTCCATTTCGGGAGCTTGGTTCGGGATTACCGCGCTATTGGCTTCCCCGAGTTTGACAGATAAACACATACAAGTTTCTTTGTATGCCGCCCAATGCAAGACTAACTGATAAGCGTTTAGTTAATCTTCCGTCTTGAGCCCGACGAGCTACCAGGCTGCTCTATCCCGCGTTGCCTTTGTCTCTCGACTTCTTTAATATAACGCGAAGTCAAAAGTTTGTCAACTACAAAAGCGATAATTCTCCAATTACTTCCAAACGCTTGTATTTCCCCAGGTTCATAAATTTTTCGGACAGGCTTTGGGCAATGCTGGGACTAATCCAACCCATTTGCTGAAGCAGATGAATAGCTACGGCGTATTTGGCGCGTTTAGCACCATCCATAACTTTAATAGCTAATCCCATTCCTTCACCAAGTCGGCCAATGCACTGTACCCCTTCCGCACCTGCTTTACTGACCAATTCACTGGGAGCGAGGCGCATCAATTCCGTGTCGAATTCTCCTTCACCTGCCACCATATTAGGATGGTGATTCATGGCGCGGACAATGCGTTCCATATCTAAGTTATTGCTGGAAGCGAGTACAGCATATAAAGAGGCCATTTGACTGAGTTGCATCAAATATGTGGGTGCGCCACAGTCATCATGGGCGGTGAGAAATTCCTCGGCTGGCATTCGCAGCAATTCTGCTACTTTGGTGATAATTAACTGTTGGACTGGGTGTTTACGATCCAAATAGCTAGTTAAAGGCCAATGGCGTTGCTGACAAACTGCTAACATTCCGGCGTGTTTACCAGAGCAGTTGTATTCTAAGGTGCTGCGCTTACCTTGAGGAACTGGGCATTGCAAGGTAGTGGGGTCAAGGTCAGCCCGCCAGAGGATGTTAAATACTTGCCGCACCTGTTCCATGCTGCCTTTGTGGGAGCTGGTGATAATGGCTAAGTCGCGATCGCTCAAATCATACCTTTCCAGTGTGCCTGTGCTAGTGACAGCCAATGCCTGAAATGGTTTGAGGGCAGAACGGGCAAATGTAGCGGTTTCAGCGTTGCCAGCAACAGATAGAACTCGTCCCCGTTCGTCGCTGACTACAGCCTGGACTATATGCCGAGATTCGATAATACCTTCGCGCAGTAACCGAACTTCCAGTGCTGCGGCTTGTGTTCGTTTTCCCATTGTCATGGGTTTATATCTATTTTGTAGGTTGTCAGTGGTCAGTGGTCAGTGGGAAAAGGCAAGAGGCAAAAGGCAAAAGGCAAGAGACAAAAGGCACGAGGATAACTTTTATTTTTTCTTGTTCCTAATGACTAATGACTAACGACTAATGACTAATGACTGATGACTAATGACTAATGACTAATGAATAATTTATAACAAATGCCAGACTATAGTACCAATAAGATACATTAAAGCCAAGACAGCAAAGGTAATTTGCAAGCGTTGGAGAATGGGTTTAATTTCGTAGGAGACAATGAGGCGATCGCGGACGATGACTTCCTGGGGTTTTGTCCAAGTTTGTCCGTCATACCAACCGGATTCTTCATAGAATACTTTGGTACTGTAAAGGCGATCGCGCACATAGAACCAACCCAAATATAACCGCACTAATATCAGAACTACCCCCACACTAGCAGCGGCTGCTCCACAGAGAATAAAATGAACTATATGCTTTTGTGGAGGAAAGCTGGCCGCTGCTACTGGTCCGGCAACTAGCCATGACCAACCCCAAATCCAAAAAATCTTGGTGAGATAATTACGCCAGCTTAAGGTCGTATCTCGAAATAGCCAGGAGTTTTTTAATTCTTCGTACTCATTCAGTGGTTGTTGTTCTGTGGGAACCGGGCAGTTAGAAACCGATGATCTCATCATCTGGGCTTATCCTCAACCTAATCAGAGTTTGGTAACGATATGCGTTCTGCATGAATCCAGAATGCTTCTAAATTATAAAACTCCCGTTCCTTGGGCATCATGATGTGAACGATCACGTCGCCATAGTCTTGTAGCACCCAACTTCCCTCAGCCTTTCCTTCTGTTCTTAGGGGACGACGGTGCAAATCACTTTCTACTTTTCCTTCTATTGCTGCGGCGATCGCCCTGACTTGGACTCTAGAGTAGCCAGTCATCATTACAAAGTAATCGGACAGGTAAGAGACATCTGCTACCCTGAGCAATAATATCTCACCTGCTTTGCGTTCTGAACCAGCTTCGGCGATAGTTTTGGCTAATTGTCCACTTACATCATCATTTGCCACCATTGAGGTGTTCACTGTACTCTTTGTCAGTGAAACAGATTCTAATGGGAAATTACCTTGAAAATAATCAGTCATTAAACCTCATCTGCTTGTTTTTTGTGATCACTTGTTTGATATGTAGCACTCAGCATGATGATCAATAACAAATTCAGCCACCGATGTGAGATAACTTTTGTATCATCAATGGTTGAAACTGTGAATTTGCGTTAGATATGCTGTTCACTAATATGTTTACAAGCAACTGGCGATTGTGTGAATAGGTTTTTTTAAATACTAACAAAAAAATAGGTGTTTTTGACACTTTACCCACTAAGGCATAAGCCTGTAGAGGTATTCTAGATTAATTTCTTGTTTGATTTCGAGATTGTAACCGACAATAACTTTGTTAATCCTGACTCAAGACAATGGTTATTAATAATTTATGAATATTATATGGAGTCGTTTGGCTTGACAACTGTGGGTTGAATTGTGTCAGATGCTGTCGTCAAAGAGTGAAACAATGCCTCATACTGATTTAAAGCTTGCTCAAAGGTATATTGCTCAATAGCATAGTGCCGACTATTGTCACCTAAACTTTTGACCAGTTCTGGATTTTTGTACAAATCTAAAATAGCCGCTGCTAAGGCTTGAGGATCTTCTGGAGGAACTATAACTCCACCACCGCTTTGTTTAATTGCTTTAGCTGCTGTGCCATTATCAGGGACAGACGCAATTAAGGCTCTGCCACTGGCAAGTATGACTTGAATTTTCGATGGCATATTAAAGGAGATCACGTTTTTCTTTTGTACTACTAAACCCAAATCTGCTGCTGCTAACATTTGTGGTAGGTCTTTACGGGCTTGAAAAGGTAATAACAAAACGTTATCTGCATCCCAGTCTAAGCATTGCTGTTGTAGTCGCTGTAAGCCTTTAGCTTCACCTACAATCACAAAGGCGATTTCTGTGGTATCACGTAATTCAGCAGCAGCTTTAATCACTGTTTCCAAGCCTTGTGTTAAAGCGATGTTACCAGAATATAACACCACAAATTTACCATTGAGGTTATGTACTGCCCGAAAAGGGTTATTTTCTTTTGGTAAAGGGCTAATAAAATTCACATCCACCCAGTTAGGAATTTGCACAATTTTGTGGTCAGCTATACCCTTGGAGAGCAAATTTTCTACGAACCCATCTGCAATCACACTAATTTTAGTAGCTCTGGAGTAGGCAAATTTTTCTAAGGCTGTGAATATCTTGATCAGTAACTTATTTTTCAGTAGACCGACGTGGATAGCTGCTTCAGGTAATATATCTTGCAGATTTAAGATGATAGGACAGGTGCGTAACCATCCTAACACAGCAGCGGGTATGCAAACTGGCAGAGACGGAGATGTTAAAAGAATTACATCTGGTCGCCAACCTATAAGTGCCGGTAAAAAACTGGTGACTACAAAACTAGCATCTAGTAATACTCGATCTAATAGGTTAGGCTGGGGGCGAATCCAAACATAACTGCGTTGAATTTGCACACCATTTCGATCTTCTGCTAAATAAATTTTACCGCGATATTCCTGATAAATTTGACGTTCAGGGTAGTTGGGCATAGCTGTGACTACGCGTACTTGATGTCCACGTTTCACTAGTCCCTCTGCTAATTCTGTCATTAATGGAGCGATACCAATAGGTTCTGGGTGGTAGTTGTAAGAGTATATTAAAATTCGCATAACAAATTAGTCAGAAGTCCCTAGTTTTTTCTCGAATGATAATTAAGTATCTGTCGTTAAAGCTGCTTGAGAAGATTATATCTCCTCAATAAGTTTATCATCTCTTTATACTGGTTCTTTGTCAGTAAGTTTTCGTTGAAAATTACGTAAATTTTGATATCAGCGTATTAAATCACTTTGGCAACGGTGATATAGCAGGTGACTGGGGACTGGGGACTGGGGACTGGGTTGAAAGTCTGTTTGTATTTGAGTTTGATCATTAGTTAATGTCCTAACCACCCTATCCATTGCTATAAATGATAAATTCTGGAGTCAAAACAAAATTTACCCAGAGCCGTTTTGATCAGCTTGGGTAAATTTTGTCATAAAATTTGGTATCTTTTAACAAAGAGTAAACAGTTTTGCAGGCATCAGGCTGAGGGTTTGACACCCGCTATCAACGCTTGATGCTTTTTGTGTAGAGAACCAAAATGGGTGTGATCAAACTGATTACTTTTAAACAGCACCACTGTTTTTGTGAAACAATATGGTTATAGTTCTCAGAATCAGCTTGATATCGTAAACTAAAGTCCAATTTTTTTGATACTGTAAATCTAGACGAATAACATCTTCAAAACTGCGGACTGTTGAGCGGCCGTTTACCTGCCATTCACCAGTCATCCCTGGTTTTACATCTAACCGCTGCCACTCTGGTACTTCATATCGTTCTACTTCATCGGGGGTAGGTGGTCTGGTACCAACTAAACTCATTTCACCTTTAAGGACGTTCCAGAATTGTGGCAGTTCATCTAGACTTGTGCGACGTAAAAAGCGACCTACCCGCGTAATTCTGGGATCGTTATCATTTTTGAAGAAAGCGCCTTCTACTTGGTTTTTAACTTGGGATTTTTTGGCTTCCGCATCGACACACATAGACCGGAATTTCCAAATAGCAAACCGCTTACCCATCCATCCACAACGGGTTTGTTTAAAAAAAATCGGACCGGGATCGTTGATTTGAATAGCGATCGCAATAGGAATGAATAAAAATCCTGTAATTAGTAAACCTACCAATGATCCCACTATGTCAATCAGTCTTTTCATCCAAGAGGCCACAGAAGGATGGGTCTGAGGGAGAGGATCTGTTTTGCGAGTAACGGTTTTCCGACTATCGCCAAGGTTACTAGATTCTATAGGTTCGACGCTGTTAGGAGACTCAATAGAAAATACTTGATCTAATCCTGTGAGGTTTAGCACGGCCATAACTTGAGGAGTAACATTACGAAGTCCGAATGCGATCCCGTGTTCCTGGGCATATTTAAAATTACTCACTAAAGCTCCTAAACCGCTGCTATCCATAAAGATAGTATTTTGGAAGTCAAGGACAACCTGCTGGGGATGTGAATCAGCTTCGATTAAGTTTTGGCAGGTTTGCTTAAAGCGGATAGCTTCAAGCACGCTCAAACGTATCGATACCTGAACTATTGCTGTGTTGTTCAGGTAAATAACTGGGAAATCTGCCTCTGTGGGTTGGCTGCTCATGAAGCTATGCACTTTAGTTGCCATCTAAATCTAATCTGCCAAACATTATTTTGTCCTGGAAAATTACTTAACCTAATTTTGAAAAAGTAGAATTAAGGACAGGTGGCTAGTTTTTAGCTCTCACACTCCTATCTATCATCTCATGATTGCTAAAACTACAGTTAAACCTACTGCACGCCTGGTGGAAGTTTTTTCTGCTATTCAAGAAGAAGGATTCAACTTCGGGATACGCCAGATTTTTATTTGTTTCGGTTTTTGTGATTTGCGATGTCATTTTGGTGATAGCGTTCATACATGAAATGCACCCTCTGGATGTGAGATAGATGGTTCACCTGGATGATGAGATTTGGAAATCTACTCTAATCCTATTCCCCCGCCTATGTTGGTCAAATGGATAGAAAGACAAAATTTACTTTTTCTACACGATAGCATGAGCTTAACTGGCGGCTAACTACTTCTTTATGCCCCATTTTTGGGACAATTTCTGGGGTTTGGGCGATCGCTTAACAATTCCCCTATATTCGGCAACTAGAGGATATCGCCTAGAGGAATTAGCCAAGATTTTCTTCTACCTTAACGCTATAGGCATGATTTAAAATTGCCTAGTGCTTAGTGATCGTAGTCTTTGTCCAGAACATAAACAATTTTCCCAACTATGCTTTGATGCAAATTTAGAAATTTTTGTCAAGATAATTGTCTCTCAAAGGAGAGATCCTGGCGAATTGGTACTTTCTTTTAAGTTGATTGCCAGCGTAGCTGAGAATGTTCCTAAATTTCTGCAACTTGTTACACCTTTAGCGGATTCGGAAAAATTCAGTTAAGTATCTGTTTAACAATGATAAGTTTTGATGAAGCAGTTTTTTACATAAGTGTGGGTGATCCCTCAGACTCATAAGAAAAGAAAAACAAAAACGGGCTTGCTGGCTCAATACACTTAAATTTGATGAAACACCAAATAACAAACAATATGCAGTTGTTTTTTTGTGGGTTGGATGTCACCAAACCCACTCAGTTGCTAGGTTCTAGATTCCGCCTTCGTCTGTGGGTCTAGATTTGGCTTTGGCTTTATTGGCGCTGCGTTTCAGGGCGGAAAGTCTGGCTTCGTAGCGGGAACGCTGACGCTTGCTAGGAGTGTTATCAACTAAGGTTTTCAAGGCACTACCTAGACTCTTGTAGGCGTTGGGGAGACTATAACCAAAACGAGTTGCTAGAGCGATCGCTTTTTCGTCAGCATCAACTAATTCTTTGATTTGCTTGTCTCCGTTATTTTTTTGGTATAGTCGCCAACCGGAAACCCCACAAAGCGCCAAAGCTAATACCAGCAGCAATCCATCCTGTACCCATAATTCACCTACAGCACCACCTAAACCAATAGCCAGTGCTGCCATTTCCCAACCATCTTTAGGAATTGTGTCATTTTGAACACGAGCTACTTCATGCCAGAACAGGAGATTACGCTGATCCATTGCTAAAGCATCCCATTTCACCAAGTCGATTTGAATTTCTACTTGGTCTTTACCAATTTCTTCACAACGGATCAAAGGTGGACTTACTTCAGTTGTGCCTTCAACTGTTACCCAGCTTTGTAATTCTGGTGGTAGTAAGCTTTTCAACCGCCGGAGTTCACTCATTTCCGCTTTGGCTGAGGAGGTTGTATAGGATGTCATAAAATCCAGCCTTAAAAAATTTCTGTATATTAGTGAGGGTATCACTTTGGAGTATAGCTATTTCAGTGATGATCCGCTTCACTCATTGGGAAAACTTCCGCGCTTTTTCCGAGCTTCCATGGCTTTTTCTAGCAGATCCAGTAATCCTGGAGCTTCTTCCTGGATACTGAGTAAAAGTCTTTCTCCTAGTTCTATATTACCCGGATCTTCACCTGTTACCATTACGTGTTGGAGGCGTGGTAGGGCTATACTATCAACAACCTGAATTAATCCACTTAGACAACGGTGAAACTGTCTTTCTGTGAGAATTGAGTCTTCTAGGGGAAACTCAATAATGGCACGAATTTCGCCATCGGAGGGATCATATTCCCATTGCAGCATTTTGGTTTCCCAAGAAATGGCCAGCATTGTCTGGAGAATAGATGCTTTGTGGGGATGTTCTTTGACTCCTGCAAGAACTTGAGGTGCAAAGACGCGGAAAAATTTTCCATCTTCATCCAACTGAACGACTATCAGAAAATCTTCTAGGTGATCAGCTTCTACACCTGTGATAATCCGGTCTTCTTGTTCATCAAAACGGTATTCCCAGCCAAGATTATCTAAGTAATTGGCTATCTGTTTCAGATTAGCTCCCATAAAAGCCTCATAAGGAACGGTGGAGCGACTGTCACCACACCTAGTTTAACCTGCTATGGACATTGATTTTAGACTGGTGCAGCTAGTTGTCCCAAAGGTTGTATTGTATTTCTTTGTGGATATGTACATTTTTCTTAAACATCTTTAAATTTTATGCTTATGCGTACATCAGCTTTGATGCTGTTAATAACTCCTCTAATTTTTGCCCTTGCTGCTTGTGATGGTGATTCAGGAACAACAGGCAATACAGCAGATAATACCGGAAAACAGGTAACTCGTAATCTGGGAAATACGGTTAAAAACCGTGGACAGCTAATTTGTGGTGTTAGCGGTGAGTTACCAGGGTTTAGTTTTGTGGGAACTGATGGTAAATATAACGGTATTGATGTGGATGTTTGTCGTGCTGTCGCAGCTGCTTTGTTTGATAATCCCGATGCGGTGGAATTTCGCAATCTTAATGCTAAAGAACGATTTACAGCTTTACAAACTGGTGAAATAGATTTACTAAGCCGCAATACTAGCTGGACATTAAGCCGTGATACTTCGGTTGGTTTAGATTTTGCACCGGTGGTTTTTTATGATGGTCAAGCTATCATGGTTCGCAAAAATAGCGGGATCAAATCTTTAAATGATTTAAAAGATAAAGCAATTTGCGCTCAAACTGGAACAACCACCGAGCAAAATTTAGCTGACCAAATGCGAAAACGATCTATTACTTATAAGCCTGTTGTTTTTGAAGATATTAATATTACTTTTGCGACTTATGCGGAAGGTCGTTGTGATGGGGTAACTGCTGATCGTTCGGCTTTGGTTTCTCGACGCACTACTTTACCTAAACCGAATGAGAATGTAATTCTCGATGAGTTGCTTTCTTCCGAACCTCTAGCACCAGCAGTTGCTAAGGGTGATCCTCAATGGAGTAATGTTGTTAAATGGGTTGTTTATAGTTTAATAAAAGCTGAAGAATTAGGAATTAATTCTCAAAATATTACCGAATTTGCTAACAGTAATGATCCAGAAATTAAGCGTTTTTTAGGAACAGAAGGAAACCTGGGTGAAGGACTTGGTTTAACAAATGATTTTGCAGCCAGGATAGTCAAACACGTTGGTAATTACGGTGAAGTTTACGATCGCAACCTGGGTACAAAAACAAAACTCAATCTCCCTCGTGGTCAAAATCAAATCGCAACAAAAGGCGGTTTACTCTATTCTCCCCCATTTCGATGATTGGTGACTGGGGACTGGTGATTGGGTAAAAATGACTAACAAACAACTAATGACTAATGACAAACCACCGATATGGCGTGATTATCGCTTTTGGCAAATTGCGACACAGTGCATGGCTGTGATTTTAGCTGTAGCTATTGTTGCTATTTTGGGGATGAATCTTAACCGGAATTTACAACAATTAGGGATTAAATTCGGTTTTGATTTTCTCCAGCAACAAGCATCTTTTGATATTGGTGAAACTCCCATTAATTATAACCCAACTGATAGCTATATTCGTGCTTTGTGGGTAGGGTTAATTAACTCATTGCGGGTAGCAGTTCTGGGAATTATTTCAACAACAATTGTGGGGATAACTGCGGGAATTGCACGTTTATCTGATAATTGGTTAGTGAGAAAAATCAGTTTAGTTTATGTAGAGATTTTTAGAAATACTCCATTATTACTACAGTTGTTATTTTGGTACTTTGCTGTTTTCCTCGGTTTTCCCAAAGCAGAAAATAAAGCTTCCCTTTGGGGGTTAATTTCCTTTAGTCAAAATGGAATAGAAATTTTTGATTTTAACTTATCTCCTGAGTTTTCAACTTTACTGCTGGGGTTAACGTTTTACACTGGTGCTTTTATTGCGGAAATTGTGAGAGGAGGGATACAAGCAGTAGCTAAAGGACAATGGGAAGCAGGTTTATCTTTAGGATTAAAACCAACATTGTTGATGCGGTTAGTGATTTTCCCCCAAGCTTTGCGGGTTATTATTCCCCCACTTACTAGTCAATATTTAAATTTAGCAAAAAATTCGAGTTTAGCGATCGCAATTGGTTATCCAGATGTTTATTTTGTAGCTTCTACCACATTTAATCAAACTGGAAAAGCAGTAGAAGTAATGTTATTAATTATGCTCACATATCTCACTTTTAGCTTAATAATTTCATTAATGATGAATTTATTAAATCGTAAATTTCAGATCAAAGAAAGATAGAGGAGTCTCTAGTTCCCAGTCTCAGACTGGGAATGCTATCACATAGGCTCTGCCTATGCTTTAATAGAAGCCAGAGTCTTCTATGATTCATTCCCATACAGAGTATGGGAACGAGAGACGAGAAAACGAGAAAATACAGAGTATGGGAACGAGAACAACAATAAATAAACAATAACCTATGAATAAATTAACGTGGTTCAAGAAAAATCTATTTAGTACCTGGTACAACAGCTTATTAACTATTTTCTGTTTAGTAATTATATTTTCAATAGTTAAAGGATGCTTATTTTGGGCATTTAATCAAGCACAATGGCAAGTTATTCAAGTTAATATACATTTATTTTTAGTTGGTAGATTTCCCAAAAGCTTATATTGGCGAATTTGGATAGTTTTAGGAATAATTATAACATTAAGCGGAATAACTTGGAGCGTATTTACTAAAAAACCAAATATCATCAAACAAAGATTTTCTCAATTTATTATTCCTTTTCTTGCACCAATATGGTTATTATCTTTTGCAATTAATATATGGCTAATTGGCGGAGGTTTTGGTTTACAATCTGTATCAACAAACTTATGGAATGGGTTACTTTTAACCTTATTAATGGCAGTAATTAGTATTGTACTTTCCTTTCCTATCGGTGTATTATTAGCATTAGGAAGAACCAGTAATTTATTTATAATTCGTTGGTTTTCTATTCTCTATATTGAAATAGTTAGGGGATTACCACTAATCGGAATTTTGTTTATTGCTCAAGTTATGTTACCCTTATTTTTACCAGCAGATTTACGTTTAGATAGATTAATTAGAGGAATTGCAGGACTGGTGCTATTTAGTGCTGCTTACATGGCTGAAAACGTGCGCGGTGGATTACAATCAATACCAAGGGGACAAGCTGAAGCTGCAAAAGCATTAGGATTGAATACACCTTTCGTAGTAATATTAATTATCTTACCTCAAGCTTTACGCGCTGTTATTCCGGCAATTGTGGGACAGTTTATAGGCTTATTTAAAGATACTTCACTTTTATCTTTAGTGGGATTAGTAGAATTAACAGGTATTGCTCGTTCTATTTTGGCACAACCGCAATTTTTGGGGAGATATGCGGAAGTATATATATTTATTGGTTTAATTTATTGGGTGTTTTGTTATTCCATGTCTTTAGCTTCTAGAAGGTTAGAAAAGCAGTTCAGTAATTAGAAAAAACTTATTAAATTGAGGTTGAAATCAATGAGAGTAGAAGAACCAATAATTATTGCTGAAGATGTTCATAAATGGTATGGAAAGTTTCACGTTCTCAAAGGAGTAAGTTTAACAGTCAACCGGGGAGAAGTTGTTGTTTTAATGGGTCCTTCTGGTTCAGGAAAATCAACTTTTATCCGTACATTTAATGCTTTAGAAGAATATCAAAAAGGAAAAATTACTATTGATGGAATTACTCTGAGTAGTGATTTAAAAAATATTGAAACCATTCGTAAAGAAGCGGGGATGGTATTTCAACAGTTTAATTTATTTCCCCATTTAACAGTTTTACAAAATATCACTTTAGCACCGATTTGGGTACGTAAATTACCAAAAGCTAAAGCTGAAGAATTAGCAATGCAACTGTTAGAAAGGGTGGGAATTTTAGAACAAGCAAATAAATATCCGGGACAGTTATCTGGGGGACAACAGCAACGAGTAGCTATAGCGCGTGCGTTAGCTATGCAACCCAAAATCATGCTATTTGATGAACCGACATCTGCGTTAGACCCGGAAATGGTGCGAGAGGTTTTAGATGTGATGCGAAATCTTGCTAGTGAAGGGATGACAATGGTTGTTGTCACTCATGAAGTTGGTTTTGCGCGGGAAGTTGCAGATAGAGTGATTTTGATGGATAGCGGTTCTCTGGTTGAGGAAGCGACTCCTGAGATGTTTTTTACTGAACCGAAGGAAGAAAGAACAAGGAAGTTTTTGTCACAAATTCTTTAGGTATTAGAGTGCGATTCTAATCTTCTGGAGGATGCCAACCAGCAAGGACCCAATAACTGCGAACTTCCAAAGCATCTGCATCATCACTTAGATGTAAAGCTTTAACAGTAGCTCTACCAGTCGGCGTTTTACCTACAATTTGTAAGCCATCTTCTGTCCAGTAAAAATGCTCAGACCAGACTTGAGTACGTGGGTTAAATAATTTGACTGTTTCTCCCGTTTCTGGGTCAAAACCTGTAGTTTTATCACTTTTATATCTATTACAAATAGGACAAGCTAACCATAAATTTGATTCATCATTACTACCACCTTTAGCTATAGGAATAATATGTTCAATTTCCAAACGTGCCATTACTAAACGTTGAGGACTCAAACAATAGCCACAACGATTTTGAGCATCTTTTCTAAGGCGACGTTCTATTTCGACAGGAATGTAAAATCTAGCCATGACTGTTAATTAATTGCTGGTATTAAACCACGTTCAACAGCCACTTTTAAGGCTTTCGCTTTACGTACCAAACCACGTCGGTAAACTTGCATTAGTTCGTCTAGTTGGCTATTTTCTGTTTCATTTAACTGTTCTTCTCGCTGACGCGCTAAGAGGTCACTAAAAACTTCTTGTTGTTGAGTTTCCATTTGCAAATCACACAAGGTCAAAACCTGCTCATCTGGTAATGATTCTACAGGTAATTCATGACTAGCGCGGTCTATCCATTCTAGTAATACATCTTCAAGACGGCGATGGGTGAAAGCGGCTATTTCTTTGGCTTTTTGTGCCAGTGTTTCTGGTAGTTGGATGGTGATAGTTTCAGACATTTTTCAAAGCGGGGGTTTTCTGATTTTATTGTAACTCTATTATCTGAATAAATTAAGCAACCTGTTCCGCTAAAACTCGACCTTCCACACGCTCATATTCATCCTCAAGCAGCCAAAGTTTTGCTTCTTCATAACTGGAACAAGCAAAAACAATCTTGTAACTTTCTGTGGGGTCTAAAATGCAAAAATTATTTTTATCATCACCAAGCAACATCAAAACATAGGGTGGTAAAGAGGTAGGGTCAACCCATATTTCTGTAAACTGCCAGTTATTGGCTAGGTCGGGTGCGGGGAATGACATGATATCTATCTCCAGTGACTTTTATTTCCTTTGCGGTATTTGTCCAACACGCTACGCAAACGTTAAAAAACATTTCACTATATTGTCAAGATACAACACTATAAGGATAATTAACCAAGCATGGTTATGTGTTGCAATATAAAATAATATACAATTTTATTGTTATACATAATGCTGCTGAAGTTTTGACAAACAGGAAAAAATTATGAGTTTACCAATTCAAGTTACCTTTCTATTAGCAGATTGGGTTGCTAAAGGCTTACAAGATGGAACATTTGAACGGGTTGGGGGTGTAATTCGGGATGTAGCAAGTAAGAAAATTGTAACTTGGTTGCGAGACACTAATTCAGTTGCTCCTCCAGATCCCACCTTTCTTCCACTGGTGATACAAGGACTTGATCCTGTTACTGGCATACTTAATTTAATTGCTTCAGGCGCGAATGCGGCAATTTCAGCTAAAGGTTTTTCTGATGTAAATCAGCGTTTAGATGGTATTGAAAATCAAATAGATGCAATAGGGAAAACTTTACAATTTTCTCAAAGTATTTTGCAAGTATCTACTACTGCTAGTATTCTCAATCTTGGTGTTTCTGTGATGGGTTTTGCTGTCATAGCACAACGATTAAAAGAACTGGAACAAAGATTACAAAAAGCAGAGGAGTTATTAAACAAAGTCAACCGTAAAATTGATTTGAGCTTCTACGCAAATTTTCGTGCTGCACTTGATTTAGCTATGAATGCTTTTACCATGACTAAGGTTGAGAATAGAAGGGATAGTGCATTACAAGCTATCAATCGTTTTTTAGAAGCTGAACATATTTATACTGGCTTCACAGATACAGAAATCGAAAAACAAAGCCAGATTGCGGATGAATATTTATTAACTTTATCTTTAGCTTATCTGGCCGAAGCACGATGTTATTTAGAACTAGAAGAACATGAAACAGCAATTCGTAGATTTCAAGAAGGGAAAAAAGTTCTTCAATCACGTATTCATAAATATATTAATATTTTACTAACATCTAATCCAGCAGTCTATCTACATCCAGAATTTCAAGGACAAATAGACTTAAAGAGATTAGCAAAAATTTATCAATGGATAAATTCGGATTTAGATGAAAATGCTGTATTTGAAAATCAACGTAAAAATCTATTTAAAATTGCCAAAGATCATACACAATGGATTGATTCATTACCACCAGCAATTTTAGATCGTATCGAAATTCAAAGTGGGTGGTTTGGTCCAAATCACGATGAATTAAAACAAGCGGCTTTTCAACGACTTCCCCAAGTATTTGATGTCATGGAATCAATGATTGAAACTAACAACAGATTTGAATCTTACCAAACAGAAATACAAGCAATATCTAAACTAGGAATTAGTTTTCATGAATGGCTGCAATTAAAACCATCTACAGAAACTAAACCAGAAGGTGCAGAATTAATGTTTATTATTCCTTCTCAGCCTTTAGAATTACCCGGTTAAATGTCTAAACAATAAAACAATAACACCAATTATAACACATGAATAAATTGCAAACTCCCATAAAATTGGTATTATTTATCCGCGTTCATATCTCCATAAAAATCATCATCTAATAACTGTTCTAAAGTAAAAGGTAAATCAAGAGGATATTCAAATTCATCTGGTTTTCTCACACCTAACTTAGCATTTTTACTTTCTTTAATTGCCAGTTTTCGAGCATCAGCATAAGCTAAAGAAATTACCTCATGTAGATAATTTTTAAAAGAAGGATTTTCTTGTAAATCTTTTTTAATTCTAAAACGATGTTCAGTAATAGAACTGTACCAACTTCCTTTCATCATTTCGGGTGCATCAGATTGAACAATTAACTTGAGTAAATGGGCAATTAAAATTGTTAAATTACTCAAGAAAAACCGTTTTTCTGATTTACCCATATCTTCTAATTCTAACAGTAAATGCTCCCAATCAATATCATGAAAATGTTTTTCTTTGATTTGTGAAATGAGAGTTTCTCTCCAAAGGTTAAAATCTTGTTCATACAGTTGATGGTTCATATAACTCTATCCACTAAATCAAAAGTATAACTGATTCATTATAACATCCCTCTCTGCGTCCTCTGCGCCTCTGCGGTTCGTTATAAAAAAAGGACGAACCCCAAAAGATTCGCCCTAAAATTGCCGAAGAAAACCCAAAACTTAAACCTTAGCTTCCTCCCTTACCAACTTATCCCAACCCAAATCCTTCAAATTATTATTCCTTCTTAAAGGACGAGTTACCAACTCCAAAATATCCCGCGCATTACCAAAACCGTGAATCTGTGCAAAAGTAAACTCCACAGACCACTTAGTATTAATACCCCGTGCTTCCAGAGGGTTAGCATGAGCCATACCAGTAATTACCAAATCTGGTTTTAACTCATAAATACGTTGGACTTGATTGTAATTATCCGGCTTTTCTACAATCGTTGGTAGAGGTGAACCCATTTCCTGACAAGTCTTTTCTAACAAAGCTAACTCAGCAGCTTGATAGCGTTTATCCATGTAAGGAATACCGATTTCGTGAACAGTCATACCGCAACGAATCAAGAACCGCGCCATAGAAATTTCCAACAGGTTATCACCCATTAAAAACACAGATTTACCGCGAATTAATTTCACGTAATCTTCCACACCAGCCCAAATTTGTGCTTCTCTTTCATCTAAACCTTTGGGTGTAATTCCAAAAACAGAACAGATTTTTTCTACCCAGGCGCGGGTTCCATCTGGACCAATAGGAAATGGTGCGCCAATTAATTTACATTTCCTTCTTCGCATTAAAGTTGTAGCGGTGCGACTGAGGAAAGGATTCACACCAGCGACATAATAACCTTCTTCGATCACAGGTAATTCTGTAAAGCGTTTTGCAGGTAGCCAACCAGAAACCTTAACACCTTGTTTTTTCAATTCTAAGGTTAATTGAGTGACAACTGGATCAGGTAAAGAACCGAATAAAACCAAAGGTGGATGGTCTACATACTCAGATTCGTCTTGAGTGATGTCTTCTTTTTTCTTACCGAAATTCATCAGCTTCTGAATGGCGTTACGCTCGCCTTTTTCAGATTCCGATACTGGAGCCTTTTCGGGACAACGATGAGCCATAGCGGCTAACACAGTGTCCTCTCCTTGGGTAAATGCGTAGTCGAGACCGTTCGCACGAGCGACAACAATAGGAATCCCTAAATCAGCTTCTAACTTAGGTGCTAAACCTTCCAAGTCAGTTTTAATAATTTCGGTGGTACAAGTACCTATCCAAACAATTACACTAGGATTGCGATCGCGTTTAATTTGCTCACACAATCTTTTTAATTCTTCATAATCATTTAATTGAGCAGAAATATCCCCTTCTTCTAATTCAGCCATTGCATAACGGGGTTCAGCAAAAATCATCACTCCCATGGCATTTTGCAGGAAGTAACCACAAGTTTTTGTGCCAATTACTAAAAAGAAACTATCTTCAATTTTTTGATATAACCAAGCAACACAGCTAATCGGGCAAAAAGTATGATAATTACCAGTTTCACATTCAAAATTTAAAGCTGATGGTTCTTTAGCGACAGTCATTTTAATATTCTCCCCTTAATTTGTAAGGCGTAAAAATCAGGAGTGTAGGTGACAGGTGACAGGTGACAGGTGACAGGTGACAGGTGACAGGTGACAGAAGGCAGGAGAAAGACAAATATTACCCATTACCCATTACCCATTACCCATTACCCATTACCCATTACCCATTACCCATTACCCATTACCCATTACCTATTTCCTGATAACTAATTTAATTGTTGGGGAAGAGACGAGCCATTTCTGACTCATCAAAAACCTCAGATGGCAATTCTTCACCTAAGAGGTCATTATTATCTTCACCCTCTTGCAGAGATGTGTCATCTCCCCAAACATCAGATATCACATCACGAAATTCACTTTCATCTGGTTGATTTAAATCATCAAATCCATTTCCATCAGAGAGATTGAAATCACCTAAACCCTGATCTTCGTTATCCTCTGTCAAACTTATGGACTCAAAAGATATTCCACTGAAATCATCCGCTGCTTCTAAATCTGATCCTGGTTCAAACTCGTCTGCGATAGATTCTTCAGATAAAGAAACCGCATTGAAGCCATTTGCACTTGCCAGTAAATCGCTTTCTTCCTCATCCTGTCCATTTACATCTACTGTAAACTCTTGAACAGCATATTCTTCAGCAATTACTGATGGTTGATCCTCAGCAGTGTCTTCCTCCACAGATTGGGAAATACGTAAGTACATTTCCGGTTCTTGTGTGGGACTCAACCGATTACCAAGCAAAATGTCTGGATCAAAATGCAACCCAAGCACTTCAATAAGAGTATCAGCGTCTGGATTTAATTTGGCAAAAGGAAACATCAACTGGGCTAGTTTGGGTTCCAGGGCGTTTACTACTCCCAGGATGAGGTAAGAAGAGGGACGCTTCCCTCCATCGGGGGTATAAACCGATTCTATTGCCATTTGCAGAGTAATCCAATCCCGATTGCTCTGAAAGAACTGCAACCACTTTTGCTTGATTGAATCCGTAAAACTATCAAAGAAAGCCATAATATCCCCCATCCTGAAGAGGTAAATTGTTTTATACAATCATCAAGTCTAATTCCTCTTCTGCATTTGTTACCTGTGGTTTACTCGGATTTAAATAAAAATCTGACAACAAAGAGAAAAGTTCCCGATCAGGTGCATCGTTAGGAACGACACCTTCAGGACGAGATAAGATTTGATCAGCAATGCTGAGGTAATAGTCGCAAACGTAGTCCAGGGAAGGATCTGACTCTGCCATTTCAAACAGAGTTTTACCTTTGACGCGGGAAACACGGATATCTTCGATTAAAGGTAATACTTCTAAAACCGGCATTGGTACTGCTTCTATATATTTCTCAATCAAGTCTCGTTTAGCAGTGCGATTACCGATTAAGCCAGCTAGACGCAATGGATGAGTCCGTGCTTTCTCGCGGACAGAAGCTGCAATCCGGTTGGCAGCAAATAAAGCATCAAAGCCGTTATCAGTTACTATCAAGCAATAATCTGCATAATTGAGGGGCGCTGCAAAACCACCACAAACAACGTCACCCAGTACGTCAAATAAAATTACATCGTATTCATCAAAAGCGTTGAGTTCTTTCAGGAGTTTTACGGTTTCACCTACGACATATCCACCGCATCCTGCACCGGCTGGGGGACCACCTGCTTCAACGCAGTCAACACCACCATAGCCTTTGTAAATTACATCTTCAGGCCAAACGTCTTCGTAGTGATAGTCCTTTTCTTGCAGGGTGTCGATAATTGTGGGAATCAAAAACCCGGTCAGTGTAAAGGTGCTGTCGTGTTTGGGGTCACAGCCAATTTGTAGGACTTTTTTACCGCGTTTGGCTAGGGCTACTGATATGTTGCAGCTGGTTGTAGATTTACCGATTCCGCCTTTTCCGTAAACTGCTAGTTTCACTGTTCGTTACCTCTGAAATAGTTTCTTCTCAAACTTGTAGCTCAAACATCTGCCCTGCACCAAGCCTGTTTTGGCTGTGAGGTATGTGAGAGCCATTATTGTCCAAATTCCCTAGAAAGCAAAGGTGCTGAAAATCTGTAAATTGATTCTAGATGAATTAATCGCTAGATAAATAGATATATCATATATATTTTAGCCATAAAAACTCTAAAAAGCCTTAAAAACATAATTTAATCTATTTTTTAAATTTTTTATATAAAAATAGTTACAAAAAACAAAATGCTAAAATCGGCTTTTGGTAATGGTTTGCATAGAATTATCCAATGATAAATACTGATTACTGTCCAGCAAATAAACTGCTATTAATTAAAACCAGAACTATCGTCAGTGCATACCAGGAGAATAGTGTTCACACTTTTGAGAGGATATAAATTGAGGATTTTTGACGCTTTAGGAAATATGGAATGATATTATGTGATCAGCGATCGCCTATGTGCTGATAATTTAGTTGTAAATTATTATTAAATAATCAAATATCTGACTAAATTTCAGAAATAGATAACTTTAGTGTATGTTTATTAATTTTCTTCAAGAGCATTGATTTCCTGTAGTGATTGCCAGCCAGCGTGCCATTGAGAATTATCTTGTAATAATTTAGCATTCATCCAAAAGCGAACAGTAGGGTCACAAGCAGATACCATTTCAGCATATACCCACTTACCCTGATTTTTGCGGTTAACAACTTGAAAATGTCGCCAACCATCAACTTTTTGTTGTGCTGTCCACTTAGAACCAAGTAAATAAGGAAACTTTTGTTTTTTAGGCATTTGATAAATATACAGCAGAATTCAATCAGGTTTAGCAGTGCTAAACCTCTACAAAAGCAAAAGCATATTAATGATGATTATACTTTTTAGTGTACGTTTTTTTATATTTTTTTATGTATTGGCGGAAGATAAACTTGTCAACCCAGGCAATTTTTCCAAAAATAAAGCCTTTGGATTTTACATACATCATACCACAAAAATTTTATATGTAAATATCAATCCTGAAATGACGCAAACTCGTTACTAATTAATAATAATTTTCAATAATATTGAGAATAGAGGGGAGCTTATTGAGAAAATGATTAAAATACACTTTTTTGGGAAAAGTAATATTTAAAAAACTTATATAAAGTAATCACTGCTTTGCTGATAATACTACTTTATCAAGATGTGAAGACCGATCCAGGTAAACCTTGCTCTATTTTTACAATAGCGATATGAGAGTTATTTATCAAAAAATATCATGCAACCAACTAATCCGAACCAATTCACAGAAAAAGCCTGGGAAGCGATCGCTCACACACCAGATATCGCCAAGCAGTACCAGCAACAGCAGCTAGAAAGCGAACATTTAATGAAAGCACTGCTGGAACAAGATGGATTAGGTAATGCGATTTTTACCAAAGCCGGAGCAAATCTACAAAAAGTCCGTGACTACACTGATCAATTTATCTTACGTCAACCAAAAGTATCCGGTAGTAGCACTTCCGTATATTTAGGACGTAGCTTAGATACATTATTAGATCGGGCGGAAAAATATCGTCAAGAATTTAAAGATGAATATATTTCTGTTGAACACATATTGTTAGGATATGCTAAAGATGACCGTTTTGGTAAAAGTCTACTCCAAGAATTTGGCTTAGACGAAAGCAAATTAAAGAATATTATTAAACAAATTCGTGGGAATCAGAACGTGACAGATCAAAGTCCAGAAGGAAAATATCAATCTTTAGAAAAATACGGACGTGATTTAACAGAAGCAGCACGTCAAGGAAAATTAGATCCGGTAATTGGTCGGGATGATGAAATTAGGAGAACCATCCAAATTCTTTCTCGGAGAACCAAAAACAATCCTGTATTAATTGGTGAGCCAGGTGTTGGTAAAACTGCAATTGCCGAAGGTTTAGCACAAAGGATCGTGGCTGGAGATGTTCCCCAATCTCTTAAAGATCGTAAACTGATTGCTTTAGATATGGGGGCGTTAATTGCTGGGGCAAAATTCCGGGGAGAATTTGAAGAACGCCTGAAAGCAGTATTAAAAGAAGTCACCGAATCAGGTGGAAATATTGTATTATTTATTGATGAAATTCATACTGTTGTTGGTGCAGGTGCAACCCAAGGTGCAATGGATGCTGGGAACTTGTTAAAACCGATGTTAGCCAGAGGTGAGTTGCGTTGTATTGGGGCGACAACCTTAGATGAATATCGTAAATATTTGGAAAAAGATGCAGCTTTAGAAAGACGCTTCCAGCAAGTTTATGTAGACCAACCCGATGTACAAGATACAATTTCCATTTTGCGGGGTTTAAAAGAACGTTATGAAGTGCATCACGGGGTGAAAATTTCTGATAGTTCCTTAGTTGCTGCTGCTACTTTATCCAGTCGTTATATTAGCGATCGCTTCCTCCCAGATAAAGCCATTGACTTAGTAGATGAAGCCGCAGCCAAGCTGAAAATGGAAATTACTTCCAAACCCGAAGAGCTAGATGAAATTGACCGAAAAATTCTCCAACTGGAAATGGAGAAACTTTCCTTACAAAAAGAAAGTGATTTAGCTTCCCGTGAACGTTTAGAAAAAATAGAAAAAGAACTAGCTGATTTCAAAGAAGAACAACGGACACTTAGCAGCCAATGGCAATCCGAAAAAGATATTATTACCAAAATTCAATCTATCAAAGAAGAAATTGATCGAGTAAATTTAGAAATTCAGCAAACAGAAAGAAACTACGATCTTAATCGTGCGGCTGAATTGAAATATGGGAAATTAACAGATTTGCACCGACAATTAGAAGCCGTAGAAACCGAACTGGCTAACGCCCAAGGAACAGGCAAATCTCTATTGCGGGAAGAAGTCACCGAAGCGGATATTGCCGAAATCATTTCTAAATGGACAGGAATTCCGATTAGTAAATTGGTGGAATCAGAAAAAGAAAAATTACTGCATTTAGAAGATGAACTGCACCAAAGAGTCGTTGGTCAAGCCGAAGCTGTAACAGCTGTAGCTGATGCCATTCAACGTTCTCGCGCTGGATTGGCTGACCCAAATCGTCCCATTGCGAGTTTTGTGTTCCTCGGACCAACAGGTGTAGGTAAAACTGAATTAGCCAAAGCTTTAGCCGCATATATGTTTGACACAGAAGAGGCTTTGGTAAGGATTGATATGTCAGAATATATGGAGAAACACACTGTTTCTCGACTAATTGGCGCACCTCCAGGTTATGTTGGTTATGAAGAAGGAGGACAATTAACCGAAACTATTCGTCGTCGTCCTTATGCGGTGATTTTATTCGACGAAATTGAAAAAGCACACCCCGATGTATTTAATGTTTTTCTGCAAATTCTTGATGATGGTCGCGTTACCGATTCCCAAGGTCGGACGGTGGACTTTAAAAATACCATTATCATCATGACCAGTAATATCGGTTCTCAATATATTTTGGATATATCTGGTGATGATTCACGGTATGATGAAATGCGTCATCGAGTCATGGAAGCAATGCGGAATAGTTTCCGTCCTGAGTTCTTAAACCGCATTGATGAAATCATCATTTTCCACAGTTTGCAAAAATCGGAATTACGCCAAATTGTGCAGTTGCAAGTAGATAGACTCAGACAAAGATTGAGTGACAAAAAAATGTCTTTGCGACTTTCTGAAGTTGCTCTTGACTTTTTAGCAGAAGTAGGTTATGACCCTGTGTTTGGTGCTAGACCATTAAAACGTGCCATTCAGCGGGAGTTAGAAACCCAAATTGCTAAATATATTTTACGCGGCGAATTTAACGATGGTGATACAATCTTTGTCGATGTCCAAAATGAACGTTTAGCTTTTAGTCGTTTACCTGTGGAAGTTTTCACGTAAGTATTCAGCTATAGCAATAGTTCATTTCCAGATCCCCGACTTCTGAGATCAATTTATCATTTATAGACACAATAAACAAAAGAAGTCGGGGATCTTATCGGCGTTTAGCTTTTAGTCGTTTACCTGTGGAAATTTTCACCAGTTAATTAAACTGTGCAATTAAATTAATCAACCCGGTTTTTTCTGTTAGCCGGGTTTTTGATGTTTGGGGAACATGAAAGTTTTGTAAATGAGAAAATTCCGTTTTGCTGTGTTTTTGTATTCATGATATAAATAAAAATCAAAATCAAAATCAAACAGGTGTGATAGATATGTCCTTACAAGAAGTTGAAAATTTTTATGAAATGTTGAGTTCAGAACCAACTATTTATGAGCTATACTATAAAAATTGCTGTCAAATAGGAGCTTTTGACAGCTGTCATTGGGATAAAACAAAAATTGTCAATTTTGCAGCTACTTTTGGCTATAGCTTTACTGAAGCTGAATTAGAGGAATTATTGTTTGCAAGTCAACCTATCAAACTAATTCGTAATTCCTACAAATCCTTCTGAAAACTAAACTAAAAATATCCTCTAAATTGTATCTGGGTCAATTCCCAATTCCCGCAGTTTTGCAGATAAACGTTCTGATTTTTGCTTTTCTTGTTCAGCAAATTCTTCTGGTGTGAGAATTATTAATCCTTCATTAGTAAAATAGCGTAATTTATGGTCATGGATGCCTAAATATAAACTTAGTTGCTGACTCCATAACCAACCTTGATTATTTGGTTCTATCGGTTGATAAGTACCACCAACCAAAATAAAGCCAGCAAATTCTAAATTATTGGGGTCAAACCAAAAATATTCAGGAGTGCGAAAAATATCTTGATAGATTTGCTTTTTTAATCCTTTATCAATTGATGCAGTTACATCTGTCAGCAATTCGATAATAATATGCGGATATTTACCATCTTCTTGCCAAACTACCCAACTTTTACGGGGTTTGCGTTCTGCATTTCGCACGACAAAAAAATCCGGACCAGGAAACTCTTCCGATTTAGGTTGACGATGACTGTAATAAACAGTTAAATTACCAGAAGCATAAAAATCATTGCGGTTTCCCCACCACAATTCTAAGCATTGTAAAAGCAGAATTATTTGGCGTAAATGTGAATCACTTTCAAATTTTGGTTCATTACTTTCTAAATTTTTAGCCGGAAAAATTACATCTTTGGGAAGTTCAAAATCTAATGGTGGTTCATCAATTTCTAAATCTTGATTTAGAAGAATGGCATCTTGGGAAATTTCAAAGTCTTCGTAGATAGACATATTATCAAAGTTGAGGATAATTTAATTGGAGAGGAGCAGAGAAAATTTACAGATTACGAATTTAAAACTTACCTTTGTTTTCATTATCTAGGCGTAATATTGAGACATAAATTTGTCAGTAATAGTCCAAAGATGATCATCCAATTTAGTGAATACCCATTCAGCAATATCTTCAGGAACACCACCATAAAAAGCTTCAGCAATCCCACCTGTAATACAAGCAATGGTGTCACTATCTCCACCGAGAGAAATAGCATTGCGAATTGCATCTTCAAAATCAGTTGATTCTAAAAAAGCAATAATAGCTTGAGGAACAGAACCTTGACAGGACATATCATATTCATAGGTAGGTCTAATTTCCTCTAAGGTTTGTTCTAAGTTATAAGCAAAAGTATTTTGGATATAGGATTTGATGGTAATTTTATCATAGCCAGTACGGGCTAAAAAGATAGATGCGGCTGTTGCTTGTGCGCCTTTGATGCCTTCAGGATGGTTATGAGTAACTTCAGCACTATGTCGGGCTTCTTCTAAGACAATATCTAAGTTATCAAATGCAGAAGCTATAGGACTAACTCGCATAGCTGAACCATTTCCCCAACTGTTGTATGGTTCGTTACTACTGGAATTTGCCCATTTCATAAAATTACCGCCATAACTAGCATGAGGATATTCACCGTAATAAGATTTAAATTGGTGAACATATTGGAATTTATCAATATATTTAGTATTGTCAGGAAACTCGTCTGCATTGAGAATAACTTCAGCAACTGCCAAAGTTAAGACTGTATCGTCTGTGTAACTACATCTATCATTAAAAAGGAGAAAGTCCTTAGTTTTTATATTGTCAAACTCATAGATTGAGCCAATAATATCACCTGCGATCGCACCTAACATACTTATCTCCAAACTGTAATATTTAAGTTAGTTTTTTCAGGTGTACTACAGTGTGATACTTTGTTACACCTGTTCAAACACCTTTGTTTACTTTTTCTAGTAAAACATTACCTTCAGTCCAATGCACCTGCAAATTCCCTGAGTGAATACAAGTAATATACACTGTTTCCCTGAAATTTACCTCAAATTTTCCGTAAAATTACTTAATATTTATCCTTGTCTTCCTAGATGTATGATCAAACAATATCATTAGACCTCTGGTGGTCATGGATGTCGAGACTTTGCATACAACCGTCCTGCGGTACTAGTTTTCTACTATAGGACTCATATTTGAATTTTGAAAAAATCTAAGTATTTGTAGGGTGCGTCAGACTGCATAAATTCTATCAATAAACAGATTTGTTATATCTGACGCACCCTATGTATCGTTTCATAAATCAAAATATTATCCCTATATATCTATTGATATATGGCTTTAGATAGTAGACAAAATCATCATTGAAAAGACTTAAATAGTAATAGTAAATCAACCAAGAATACATCTGCATTATCTACACTCTTGCATGGGTAAGAATAAACTTCTACAGTAAATTAACATTACCACAACACTATGACAACAACTTTATTGCAAACCAATTCTATTGAATCTTTGCTAGGCAAAGAAGCCGAAAACCTGCTGACCTACAAAGCCAAAGTATCCTCAGCTTTGCTGCATTTACCAGGAGCAGATTTTATAGATCGAGTGTGGATAAATAGCGATCGCTCTCCCCGTGTAATCAGAAATTTACAACAAATCTATTCTACAGGCAGATTAGCTAATACAGGCTATCTTTCTATTCTCCCTGTAGATCAAGGTATTGAACACTCAGCCGGTGCATCTTTCGCACCTAATCCTATTTATTTTGATCCTGAAAACATTGTTAAATTAGCAATAGAAGCTGGTTGTAATGCTGTAGCGACAACTGTAGGTGGATTAGGCAATATTTCCCGCAAATATGCTCACAAAATCCCCTTTATTGCTAAAATAAATCATAACGAATTGTTGACTTATCCCAATCAATTTGACCAAATTATGTTTGCTGATGTTTGGCAAGCTTGGCATTTGGGAGCAACAGCCGTAGGGGCAACAATTTATTTTGGCTCAGAACATTCCCATAGACAAATTCAAGAAGTAAGTCAAGCTTTTAAACACGCCCATGAATTGGGCATGGCAACAGTGCTTTGGTGTTATTTAAGAAATAGCAATTTTCACCAAGATCAAGATTATCACCTCGCTGCTGATTTAACTGGGCAAGCAAATCATTTAGGTGTAACCATTGAAGCCGATATCATTAAACAAAAATTACCAGAATGTAATCATGGTTATGGGGCAATTGCCAAAGCTACTGGCAGAAGTTACGGTAAAACTGATGAGCGAGTTTACACAGAATTAACAACAGAACATCCCATAGATTTAACTCGTTATCAAGTTTTAAATTGCTATGCAGGCAGAGTCGGATTAATTAATTCTGGTGGTGCTGCTGGTGAAAATGATTTTGCGGAAGCGGTGCGTTCGGCTGTTATTAATAAACGTGCTGGAGGAACAGGATTAATTTCGGGAAGGAAGACTTTTCAGCGTCCATTTGAGGAAGGAGTAAAGCTATTTCACGCCATTCAAGATGTTTATTTATCTCCTGATGTTACCATAGCGTGATTTTGATTATATTCAATCCCCGATTTATCTAATCAATCGGGGATTTTATCCAGATAGGACTAAAGCTGCGTGTCACACCAAAAATTTGTTGTAGGGTGCGTCAGATATCAAAAATACATTTATTTGCAGGATTTACGCAGTCTGACGCACCCTACCAATATGCCAGTTGCGTAAGGGACTTCCAGATTAATAATTGGTTATCAATTCTTGTTCCAACTTGATTAATGCTTCCACACGAGCTTCTGTAGCAGGATGACTAGAGAACAAATTACCTAGAAATTGTCCAGAAATGGGATTGATAATTAATAATGGTTCAAAGGCTGGATTAGCATTTAAAGGCATTTGTTTTGCAGTTGCTTCTAATCTTTGCAAAGCCCTAGCTAAAGCGCGGGGATTACCTGTTAATTTGGCAGCACCGGCATCAGCAGAAAATTCTCTAGTGCGGGAAATTGCTAATTGAATAATTGTCGCGGCTATAGGTGCAAGCATCACTGTTACTAGCACACCTAAAGGATTACCACCTCTTTGATTATCTCTTGAACCACCACCAAACCACAGGCTATAACTTAACATTTGTGCGAGGAAAGAAATCGCACCGGCGACAGTGGCAGCAACGGCTTGGGTTAAGGTATCACGATTAATAATGTGGGTGAGTTCGTGAGCAATTACGCCTTCTAATTCTTCCTCTGGTAAGATATTTAAAATACCTTCAGTCACCGCAACAGCAGCGTGTTCTGGATCTCTGCCTGTGGCGAAAGCATTGGCAGTTTGTCCAGGAACAATGTACACTCCAGGCATGGGAATATTAGCACGGGTTGACAGTCTTTCTACCATGCGATAAAGTCCCGGAGCTTGGGCTTTGCTCACAGGTTGGGCTTTATAAACTGCCAAGGCAATTTTATCAGATTGATACCAAGAAAATAGGTTAGTAACTGCTGCTAAACCGATGCCTATTATCAAACCTCCAGTACCACCAATTACCCAATAACTAATGGCAATCAATAAGCCGCTGAGTGTAGCTAACAAAGCAGTAGTTTTTAGTTGATTTCCCATTTTGTACTCTCCTGTTAATGCTGCATGATTTTGTTTAATTTTAACTAGATAACAGCATTAGTTTAGCTATGTTTTGATTGTATCGAGTTCAACTTTCAGGTACAGTGATGAAAACCTATCAGGGAAGTACGGGTTTTACGCTGGTAATAAGAAATCATTGCACAAGAGTATCATGTAACGGCGATTGTGATGGGGAAACGTGGTCATCAACCTTGGGAAAAAGTGCTAATTGGTTCAGTATCACAGGCTGTTTTAGAAACTAGTTCAATTCCTGTAATTTTGTTGGAAAATTAGAATGTAGAATTTAGAATTACGTTTTGCAACGGTGATTTTACCCCGACGCAAAGCCCGCTGCTTGTAGAAGCAGGGGGACTTTAACCACCAAAGGTATGTTAAAAATCACATAATTGCAAAAAGCCTGACATCTAGACAAGATTTCATCTTACTATTTACCAGATAATATACTGACAGTGCAACTACGGTAAAGATATCAGATGCCAAACGATGGGATCAGTTAAATTGCGGAGGGTGAACAATTCATTATTTATTACGAAGTGCAAATAACTACACTTTGGTTATAATAAGGTATTAAGATTGACTAGATAGCAATCTGAAATTTCACCCCTAATTTCACCCAATCTATATGAAAAACATTTTAATTATTGAAGATGAAGCTCAAATCAGAAACAATATCCAAGAAATATTGGAATTATCAGACTTTGAAACACTAGTTGCAGAAAATGGGTTACAAGGTTTAGAGTTGGCTAAAGAGAAACATCCTGATTTGATTCTCTGCGATCTAATGATGCCTGAATTAGATGGTTATAGTGTATTATCTCAACTTCGTCATGATAGTTCTACTGCAACAATTCCTTTAATTTTCTTAACTGCTAAGTCAGAGAGATCAGATTTACGTCGAGGGATGGAACTTGGTGCTGATGATTACCTAACTAAGCCTTTTCAGCCTTATGAATTACTGCAAGCAATTACTACTAGACTTCATCAAAAAGCACTAGCTGATGAACAAACTCAAGAAAAATTGAATGATTTAAGTAGTTCTATAAGTCATTCATTACCCCATGAAATCAATACTCCTCTTAATCATATTATAGGAATTTCTAATTTATTAATTGATGATTATGATCTCTTTTCTAAAGAGGAAAGTGTAGAAATGCTACAATTAATTCATCAAGCTGGTCTAAGACTGCATAGACTGAGTCTTAATTTTCTCATGTATGCAGACTTGGAATTATTAACATCTAATCCTGAGAAAATTGCGGCTCTTAGGAATGATGGTGTCAAAAGCTTTGTGAAATCACCTATTGAGTGTGTAGCTATCAAAATTGCACAAGATGCCAATAGGTCGGCAGATTTAAGTATAGAAATGTCGGATGCAATAGTTAGAGTTTCTCCAGTCAAGCTGAGTAAAATTGCTGAAGAAATAATTGATAATGCTTTTAAATTTTCTCTGCCCAATACACCAGTGAAAATTATAGGCTCTTGCAGTAATAATGCCTTTCATTTGTATGTGATTGACTACGGACGCGGCATGACCAAGGAGCAAATTTATAATGTTGGAGCTTATGTCCAGTTTGAGCGGAAAATGTATGAACAACAAGGTTCTGGTTTGGGATTATCAATTGCTAAAAGGTTGGTAGAACTCCACGGGGGAGAGTTTTCAATTGAGAGCATACCTGGAAAACAAACTATTATTAGGATTGTGCTTCCGCAGTAGATCAATATCTTCACCCTCTTAAAAAAGGAATACTAACTGTAAATGTTGTTCCTTCTCCTAATCGACTATTTACAGTAATATCGCCTTTGTGCAAATCCACACATTTTTTGACTATAGATAGTCCTAAACCGGTTCCAGCAATATTGCCAACGTTAGACGCTCGATGAAAAGGTGTAAATAAATTAAGTTGATCTGCTTCAGGAATGCCGATGCCACTGTCATTAATTTTAAATATCAGTTGATTATTTTCTTTAGTCAAATGAAAATTCACTAAATTGTGATCAGGAGAATACTTAATTGCATTAGTCAGGAGATTGGTAATAATCTGCTGTAATAGTTTTTTGTCGAATTGAATAATTAAAGAATTGCCAATAATTTCTTCGCCCCAATCTAAAGATAAATTAATTGTATGTCGTGTATTAGTAGCTTCTATTTCTGTTTTGAGATGGCAACAGAAGGCAATAATATCTAATGCTTCTAGGTGTAATTCCATCTTATCGGCTTCGGCGCGGTTAATCATCAATACATCATCAAGAATTTGGGTGATATGCTTGATGGTGTTTTGGATTGTGTATAAATGTTCCTGTTTTCTTTCTTCACTGAGACGATCGCTAAATTTTTGCAAAATCCCTGATGATGAGGAAATAATGGCTAAAGTTGTGTTTACTAAAAACTTAATTACCGTATTAGAGGGTGTTTGAAAAGTCTAAATTCATACTCTCTGGGCGATTATAAAGATGCCTCCGGCACGCTTCGCGAACGCGGCTACACAGACAAAACCCACCTTCGTGGGTTCAGAAGCCTTGATTTTTCATTAGTCCACGAAGGTGGACTTCGCTTGTGTAGTAGCGTTCGCGAAGCGTGCCGGAGGCATCTTTATATTCGCCGAAAACTTTTCAAACATCCTCTTACCGTTATTACGTTATAATTGGTACAAAAGTTTCGATATTTCCGGCTAGTTTACAAACAAAACCAAAACAGTAGGTAGGTAGGCGTTGAAAATTGTCGTTATGGCAAGGCAAGAGGCAAAAGGGAAGAAGAGACTTTCAGAGATTTTACATTTTGTTACATACCTTGGTTTTTTCGAGCCGACTTACTTAGTATTCCCTATAGCGTTAGTAATTATTATACCCAAAAACTGCCAAAAATTTGAATTTAAGATTTACCTATTGATCAGGAGGATTAAAAGAATGCAGAATTTAGAATTACGTTTTGCAACGGGGGATTTTGCCCCGGCGCAAAACCCGCTGCTTGTAGAAGCAGGGGACTTTAACCCCCAAGGGTAAGATAAAATTCTACTGAAAAATCTTCGGAGCTAAATATAAAGTATGTCTGCCAAATTCTTTTCTGCCTCCTCAGATATAAAGACAAGTATTCTAAATTGTCCGTTAACACTGACTCCTGAAACTCCAGCAATTGAGGCTGTCCGGTTAATGAGCCAAGTTCGTGATACTTGTCATCTCATCACAACAGAAGTGACATCAGATGTCAACCTACTGAATCATGCAGAAAAAGCCAGTTGTGTTCTCGTAGTTGAAAACAAAAAATTAGTTGGTATCTTTACAGAAAGGGATATTGTTAGATCTACAGCAATGGGGCTGGATCTGGTGCAAGTGACTCTGGCAGAGGTAATGTGTCAAAATCCAGTGACTCTGAGAAAATCAGACTTTACGAATATTTTTGTTGTCCTGAATCTGTTTCGTCAACACAAAATTCGTCATCTGGCTATTGTTGATGATCAAGACCATTTAATAGGATTAGTCACACCCACAACAGTACGTCAATTATTACAAGCTGCTGATTTACTAAAAATACGCACTATTGGTGAAGCGATGACTTCTGAAGTCATCCAGTCACCACCAACAACATCTGTATTAGAGTTAGCGCAATTAATGGCAGAGCATTCTGTGAGTTGTGTAGTGATTACAGAATCAGATTCCCAACCCATAGGCATTGTCACAGAACGAGATATTGTGCAAATGCGGGCTTTGGAGTTAGATATCTTAGACATTCAGGCTCATATTGTCATGAGTGCGCCTTTATTTTATATGCGTTCTCAGCAGTCTTTATGGGACGCTCATCAACAAATGCAGCAGCGACGCATCAGACGTTTAGTAGTGGTGGGAGATCGTGATGAATTGCTAGGAATTATCACCCAAACAAGTGTACTTTATTCTCTTGATCCACTGGAGATGTATGAGGCTGTTAATTTTTTGCAGAAAAAAGTCTATCAATTGGAATCGCAAAAAGTCGAAATATTGCAAAAGCAAAAGATAGAACTAGAGACACAAGTTCAGCAACGCACCTTAAAATTAATAGAACAGGCAAATGCAGATAAACTTCTAGCTAATTTATCTCAAAAGATTCGTAAGTCATTGGATATAGAGTCTATTCTCCAAAGTGCTGTCTCGGAAATTCGGGGTTATTTACAAACAGATCGGGTAGTAATTTACCAATTTGAACCGAAATGGACTGGCAGGATTGTTGCTGAATCCCTAGCACCAGAAAAAACATCCCTCCTTGGTCGTGTCATTAATGATCCATGCTTTGGTACAAATTGGGTAGAAACCTATACCAATGGCAGGGTGCGAAAGATTGAGGATATTCATGCTTCTGGGCTGACTGATTGTCATATCGAACTTTTAGAAAAAGCAGAAATTTACGCCAATTTAATTGTACCAATTGTCTATAATGAACAGCTTTGGGGGTTGCTTTGCGCTCATCAATGTTCCCAACCACGATATTGGGAAACTTTAGAAGTTGAATTACTAGAAAAATTAGCTACCCAAATTGCGATCGCTATTCAACAATCTCAACTTTATCAACAAGCACAACAGGAACTTCTAGAACGTCAACGCATGGAAGAAGCCTTACGGAATATTGCACTAGGAGTTTCGACACAAACCGGAGAAGTTTTTTTCCATTCCTTAGTGCGGTATTTAAGCAAAGCCTTAGCAGTTGACTATGCCATTGTTGCTCGGTTAGTAAATAGTAAAACTGATTACATGGAAACTGTAGCAGTGTGGGCAAATGGACAAATTGTAGAAAACTTTGAATGCTCTATCCAGCATAATCCTTGTTACAACACAATTAGGTACTCTAATCAGAGTGTTTGTATTTATCCCTCCCAAGTACAGCGAGAGTTTCCCTTAGATCCCAAGCTGTCAGATATGCAAGCCGAAGGTTATATGGGAATGACTATTTATGATTCTACTGGTCAAGCAATAGGAATACTAGCTGTACTCAGTCGTCATCCTCTACATGATATCGAGTTCATGAGTGAAATTCTGAAAATTTTTTCTATGCAAGTTGCTTCAGAACTACAACGTACTCAAGCAGAAGTAGCACTCAAAAAACTCAATGAGGAATTAGAAATCCGGATCGTTGAACGAACAGCAGAATTAGAGAAAATTAATGAGGATTTACTTTTAGAAATTCAAGAGCGCCAACGAGTTGAAGAAATTCTCCAAAAACAGTTAACTGCGATCGAAGCAACCATTGATGGGATTGCCATTTTAAAAGATGAAAAATATACATTTTTAAATAAATCTCATGTCCAGTTATTTGGATATAATAATGCAAAAGAATTAATTGGTAAAAATTGGCGAGAAATGTATCCTCCAGAAGAGATAAAACGTTTAGAAAGAGAGGTTTTACCTATTTTAATTCAAGCAGGTCACTGGCAAGGAGAAGCCATAGCAAGACGACGCGATGGTAGTACCTTTCATGAACAAGTATCACTAACTCTAACTAAAGATGGGGAGTTAATTTGTGTTTGCAGAGACATTACTGAAACTAAACAAGCGGAACTCCAACTACAAAAATTACTTTTGGAATTATCAGATTTTAAATATGCTTTAGATCAATGTGCAATTGTTGCCATTACAGATTCACAAGGCAAAATTACCTATGCCAATGATAAATTCTGTGAAATTTCACAATATTCTAGAGCGGAACTAATTGGTAGTACCCATAAAATAATTAATTCTGGTTATCACTCCTTAGAGTATTTTCAAAAAATATGGTCAACTATTATCAAAGGTCAAGTTTGGAGTGGAGAAATTAAAAATCGGGCTAAAAATGGAACTTACTATTGGGTAGATACAACCATCGTTCCTTTTCTAGATGAAAGTGGCAAGCCTTGGCAGTATTTAGCCATCCGTAATAATATTACTAACCGCAGACAAACGCAATCTGATCTCCAAGAGAGTGAACAGAAATTCCGTCAATTGGCAGAAAATCTCAACCAAGTTTTCTGGATGACAGACCCAGAAACATCAACAATGATCTATATCAGTCCTGCTTATGAAGAAATTTGGGGTCGTTCCTGTCAAAGTCTTTATGAAAATCCCAAATCTTTTATAGATGCCATATATGCTGATGATAGACAGCAATTTTTGATAGCAATTCAGAATAAAAAACAAGGGTTTGATATCGAATATCGTATTATTCGACCTGATGGTTCAATGCGTTGGATTCGGGATCAAGCCTTCCCTCTCACAAATAAAACTGGAGAAGTTTACCGAGTAATTGGTATTGCAGAAGATATCACAAAAAACAAAGAAGCCGCAGTAGCTCTTGAAGAAAGTCAAAATTTTCTCCGCCAGGTTATTGATACCAATCCTAATCTCATTTTTGTGATAGATTTGCAGGGGAGATTTGTTCTAGCTAATCAAGCTTTGGCAGATATTTATGGAACAACAGTTACAGAATTAATTGGTAAAACTAATGCAGATTTGAACCCCAATGCAGATGAAATGGTATACTTAAACTCAATCAATCAGGAAGTAAGAACTACATTACAATCTCATATCATACCTGAAATAAAAATCATCACTGCAACTGGAGAAACTCGCTACTTCCAAACCATTCAATCGCCTTTGATTGCTGCTGATGGCAAAGCTTATCAAATGCTTGGAGTATTAACTGATATTACAGAACGGAAGCAAGCCGAACAGGAAATTTCTAAAGCCTTAGAGCGGGAAAAAGAATTGGGTGAACTCAAGT
Organism: Anabaena sp. UHCC 0451; assembly: GCF_034931405.1. Classification (NCBI taxonomy): domain Bacteria; kingdom Bacillati; phylum Cyanobacteriota; class Cyanophyceae; order Nostocales; family Nostocaceae; genus Anabaena; species Anabaena sp. UHCC 0451. The sequence continues at coordinate 53,476 of NZ_JAYGHA010000027.1, forward strand.
CCCGTTTTGTATCTATGACTTCCCACGAATTTCGCACGCCTTTGACTGTAATTGCCTCTTCAGCGGGCATTTTAAAAGATTTTGGTCATAAACTCGATGACAAGAAAAAGAGAGGACATTTAGAATGTATTCAAACCTATGTCAAACATACTACACAACTCTTAGATGATATTTTATTAATTAATAAGGCAGAAACAGGAAATTTAGCTTTTAATCCTGTGCTTCTGGATTTAATTCCTTTTTGTCAAAAACTGACTGAAGAAATACAATTAAGTACGCCAAATCATACAATTGTTTTTTCTAGTCATTCTCAAGGTAACGCAAGTGGCAACTTCGATAAAAAACTACTGCGACAAATCCTGATCAACTTGCTTTCCAATGCTATTAAATATTCACCCCACAATGCTATAGTCAAATTTGAATTTAATATTGCAGCCTCAAATGCAATTTTTAGTGTTCAAGATCAAGGTATTGGTATTCCCGAAACAGACCAAGTTAAATTGTTTGAATCTTTTCACCGCGCCCGAAATGTAGGCAATATTCCCGGTACAGGCTTAGGGTTATCAATTGTGGCTAAATGTATTGATTTACACAAAGGCTCAATTGCTGTGAATAGCCAAGTGGGTATGGGGACAACATTTATTGTGACAATTCCCTTACAATCTGCGACTTTTGTACAATAATTTGCTGATAAGTCAGAGGCACTCCAACAAGAAATTAAGTGTTTAGAGAACCAATAAATGGTAATTTCTCTAGAGAATTAACTTTTACTTGCGGTGAAATATCTCCCTTGGCATTTCCAGAAATTAAAATTTCTATTCAACGTTTACTACAAGGATTTTAAGAATAGATTCAAATATAGGACTCCTATTTGATTTTTGATAGCTTGCGTGGCGTAGCCATACAGAACTCCGTACATACTAAAAGCCTTCTTTCCTGTTCCCTGTTCCCTGTTCTCTGTCTCCACGAAAAATATGGCTTCGCCACGCTACGCGGACATGAATCAAATCGGATCACTATAGTTTAGCATAACAAGTACCTAAGAGCCAAACTTTTTGGTTTACTGATTATGCTTATCACTGGTTTCTTGATCAAGAACTTGGACAACTTTATTATAAATATCTTCTGCTTGTTGGGGAGAATCACCAATACTTGTTAATCCCAGTTTACCAAACTGAGAAAGACAACCCATAAGATGAAATACTGTCCCGATTTCAGTTCCGCTATCAAAATGTAATCTGTGATGGGCGATAATATCCATTAAATCATTGGGTAATAATCCTCGATAGCGGTCTTTTTGTAAGTTATCTGTAGCGACGTAATATTTAGGTTTTCCTTGCTGACTGTAAAATAAACCGGTGGACAGGTCATAGTGTCCATTAGTTAATAATTTCAAGGTCATAAATGGGTGAGTAGTTCCACCTTTGCGGAGGTTGATTTCAATTGCTTGAATATCCCATTGAGCATTACCTTGATCAACAGCAACAAAATCTACACCAAATCTTTCTAATGTGCCTTTTTCTGCCAGTTTTTTACCTACTTGTAAGCCTAATTGCTGTAATTCTAATCGATACTTTTCATCCGCAGGAAAACGACAACCTAGATAAATTTGTCCATCTGGACCGCCGAGAATTTGATCATGAGTAGAGAGAATTTCTACCTTTCCATCGGGTGTAATGCGTCCTTGGACACTAGGAGAAAATTTGATTTCACCTTCAATAAATGATTCTACTATTGCGCCTAATTCTAGGATGCGTTGAGAAAAATTTGCCCAGGTTTCTTGTGTGGCTTGAAAACGTAGATTGGAAAAGTTATTAATGATTGCTGATACTCTTTCACTATGAGAACTTTTCCCAGGTGCAACATCTATCAATGGACGGAGATCCAAAAGTGCATTCCCTTCTCCAGAAATTCCCTCATTTAGTTTAACAACCATCCGTTTTAATGTTGGTTGACGTTCCCATAAATCAGCCGCTGCTGTTGCTAAATCGGCAGTATTTTTAACTAATTCGCTACCATCAGGATGGGGTACACTGCTTTGAGCAAAAATTTGCCGACTACCGCTTTTTGTCCCCCAAATCTGTAAATCTGGTGCAGCAGCATACAGAGGTACATTCAATTTCAGTGATAATTCTGCTTCCCAAAATGTGGAATTGTAGCAAGCCATAAAAGCTTTATCCAAACGCAAGGCTTGACGAATTCTCTCTATTAAACGGGGACGTTCTAAAATCTTTTGGCTAAGGGGTTTGAGGGAAGAATCATAGGTAGAAAGTAATAATAAGCGATGACGGGCGTGGGAGAATGGTATTCCGGGCAATAGTTGTAAATAGTAATCAATAATGCTGGGATGAAGTGGCATTGAAGTTACATAAATTAACCTATTGCGGGGATTCCGTAACCGCACTAAAGAAAATAGTAATCTTTCTTCATAATGTTCGCACCCTTCAATTTTTTGTAGTTCCCGCTGGTCGATGCTCAAAGAAGGGATAATTAAAATATCGGCTTCGCTGTTGTCAAATAACTCGCTTGTTTTCCAGCGATCGCGCAAAGTTAATTGTAAATTGCGAAACTTATCAATCTGCTCTAACTCGGAAATATTCATTGTTGCCATAACCCATATCCCAAATATATCCCAATCATGATTTACTATCTTATGTATATCCCAAGGAAGACATGAGATGTTGATTTTGCGTGTATCTTTTTGTTAATTTAGCAAACGACTAGAACACCAATTCATTAATCGTTAGGGATACACCCCGACAAGGGAAAAACAGATTACCTAGCATTACTGAATCGACGCTCTAGAAACTGCAATTTTAGCTGTCATCACTGAAAATATTGCCTAAAGTTAGGTTTTAAATCTACTAGATAAATTGTCAACTTTGGCAAATTCAGCATATTCAGCATTAGGCAAGATTCATAATTTATAAGCAAACATGAATACATCTTTAGGTTGAAAAATAGATATTTTGTTTATTTCTAGGGAACGATAAACGACCAAGAAATAATAGTTAAATTAAGAGCAGATGTTAAGGAAGAATCCTACATCAACACAAGAGTTGTGTACTTGTTTTCAGTGGTTGGATTAAGAGCGTGTGAGATGTGAGGAGGAAATTTAAAAAGTTGTGCATATTTGCCAGGAGTTATTGCGGCTAATATGGGGGACTATAAAAAGTCTAAACTTGCATCTGCACTTGTAGTTTTACATCCTAATGGTGGAGAAATAGTCAACGGCTAATTTTTTGTAAGAATTTAGGAATTCCCATATCCCCGATTTCTCAAAGAAGTTGGGGACTTATATTCTGCCATTAGAGAGATGATTTAAGCTGCAATGATTGATAATCTATCTAGGGAAGATAGTATTATCAATAATAACTATATCTATGGTATCACCAACACAATTATATGGGACAGAACTAGTAGATTGTGCTAGAGCAAATGCCAAACAGGGAATTACAATTGCTGCTTATCAATGTGGCTATGGTGATGATGTGAAAACATTTGCTGAAGAATTACACCTAGCTTGTGAACTTATGAATTTAAAAGTTAAAGAACTCAGTGAACTGATTACCGACCAGGACATGATTTTAAAAATGGGGACAGGGGAAATTATTGCTCCTGAGACGGAATCAGAACTTTAAAGAAACAAAGATGGGGAAAAATAACCCCATCAAGAAAACTTAGTTAAAAATCCCAGTAATTTTTTAGTTCTAGGTGTTAATAGTGTACGCCGATAAGCATCTGCGGCTTTTTTAATTGCTTCTGCTTGAGTTGGGTAAGGATGAATTACACTGCTTAATTTACTCAAACCAATTTTGTTCACAATTGCAGTTGTAATTTCTGAAATCATCTCCCCTGCATGACTAGCAACAATGGTTGCGCCGACAATTTCATCAGATCCTTTTTTGTGGTGAATCTTCAAAAATCCGGCTTCTTCACTATCAGTTATGGCTCGATCTAAATTATTAAAACTAATTTTAATTGTCTCTATTTCAATACCCTTTTTTTCTGCTTCCTCTGCATACATTCCTACATGAGCAATTTCTGGATCAGTATATGTCACCCAAGGCATTACTAATTTACTCAGTTGAGAACGTCCCCAACCAAAAGGTGAAAACAGAGTATTTTTGATCACAATTCGCGCCGCTGCATCAGCCGCATGAGTAAACTTCCAATTCATGCAAATATCACCTGCTGCATAAATATTAGGATTAGTAGTTTGGAGATAATCATTTACCTTCACACCATGCTTTTGATCATACTCTACACCCACTGTTTCTAAATTCAAATCTTCTACATTTGGCGCACGTCCCGCACCAACTAAAATTTCATTGACAGTTACTGAATCTCGATAGCCATTTGATGAAAAATAAATCCGTTTTCCTTCAGTTACTGTCACCACTTCTTCTAACTGACAATTTAGCACCACGCGAATACCTTCATCAGTTAAAACCCGTTCTAAAATTTCCGCTGCTTCCCGATCTTCTTTATTTAAAATGTGAGAACTGTTATGAAATAATGTCACTTCACAACCTAAACGGCGAAAAGCTTGCGCCAATTCACAACCAATTGGACCGCCACCAATTACTGCCAATTTTTCTGGTTTTTGAATTAGGGAAAAAACCGTTTCATTAGTTAAATAACCCGCAGCTTCAATACCACGAATTTCTGGTTTAACTGCTCTTGCACCTGTGGCAATTACCGCTTTTTTAAACTTGAGAATTTGACCGTCAACTGCTATAGTATTATTACTTGCAAATTTACCGCCACCTAGAAAAACATCAACTCCAATATTTTTAAATCTGGCGGCTGAATCATGATGACTAATACCTGCTCTAATTCGCCGCAATCTAGCCATAACTGTGGCAAAATCAACATGAAAATGTTGGGAAATATTCACACCTAAATCCTTAGCTTTCCACATTTCACCAACTACACGAGCCGAACGAATGATAGATTTAGATGGTACACAACCGACATTTAAACAATCTCCACCCATGAGATGTTTTTCAATTAATGCTACTTTTAAACCTAAACCTAAACCCGCTGCACCCGCAGCTACAACTAATCCTGCTGTACCCGCACCAATTACTACTAAATCATAACAACCCGTAGGTTGAGGATTCACCCAATTTTCAGGATGAACATTAGCTACCAACTTTTGATTATACTCATCCATTGGTAGAACTGTGATTCTCTCAAATTCTAAATTAGACATTAGTATTACCTCTAAATTGTCAAGTATAAATTATTTTGTGATTGTCGTTTTGAGCTAATTTGGTGTTGTCTTTACAATACATATAGCCTCAAAAAGATTTTTTCAGTTTGATATTTAACATTTCCTCAAAAATAATCAGGGAAAATTACCAATTACCAATTACCAGTTATTTTATGATACTTCTTGATCTAAAGCTTTCTTGGCTGTTATTATCTGCCAAAATAGGGAATTTAAATGAGAACTAGCTTAAATTCTCCTGAATTTTTCTCGACGATACCATTTACGAATACGTTCTGGTGAAATACCACATAAATAGGCAATAACTATGATTTGATTAAGTATGGTAGTCATAAAAATTCCCTTTTTTAACCATCTGCGGGGTGATGTAGTTACAGGAACATTAATAATTGTAATTTTACTGTTGATTTTCAACCTGCTAATCAGTTCAAAATCTTCCATAATGGGCATTTCGGGAAAATTACCAACTTCTGTAAATGCCTTTGTGGTTAAAAAAATAGCTTGATCTCCATAGGGCATTTGCCAAAGGTGCGATCGCAATTTTACACCCCACTCTACCAAACGCAAACCCCAACGGGGTGAATCTATTCGTAATGTAAAAGCACCAGCTATAGTTCCTGGTTTTTGTAATGCTGTACGAATCATCCCATCAAAATCAATAGGTAGGCGGGTATCAGCATGGAGAAATAGGAGAATTTCACCACTAGCGATCGCTGCACCTGTATTCATTTGTATAGCACGACCGGGAGCAGAAGAGATCACCGTTACACCTAAAAATTGAGCTACAGCTGGTGTACCATCACTTGAACCACCATCAACAACAATTACTTCCACATTTGTACTTGATTGAGTGCTGGTAATTGCAGCTTTAATATTATTCGCTTCATTGAGAGTAGGAATAATAATCGAAATTCGAGAAGCGTTAATATCTTGATGTACCATAATCTAAAAATGAAAAGTTAAAAATTAAAAACTTTTGTAAAATATCAATTTTAACAGCAATTGATCAGCATCATAGAAAATATATGCAGATATTTTAATTAATCATGTTGCTTTTTCTTCAAGTTATTGTGTGCATCGCTTTGGTAATTTTTGTAGGAACATGGCTATCCCAAAGTGCAGATATTCTGGCAGAAAAAACCGGACTAGGGCGGACTTGGGTAGGTACAATTTTATTAGCCGGTGTCACCTCCTTACCAGAGTTAGCCACAGGCACAAGTGCCATAGTCATGTTTAACTCTCCAGACCTAGCTGTGGGTGGCATCTTGGGCAGTTGTCTCTTCAATTTACTGATTTTAGCATTACTCGATATTTATAACGGTCCTGACCCATTATTGAAGCGGGCGCAAATTAGTCACGGACTAGCAGCAAGTTTAGGTTGTGGAATGCTGGGTGTTGCTGCAGCGGGAATGTTGTTAGCTAAAACAGATACTAATTTAACCGTGGGATGGGTTGGCGTTCCTAGCATTATTCTACTTTTACTTTACTTTGTCAGCGCCCGGATGATTGCTCAATTTGAAACCAGACGACGTGCGGAAATATTAGAAGAAGAAGTTGAAGCTTTCCAATATCAACACATCACACCTCAGAAAGCATATCGCAGATTTATTATCCTTTCAGTAATGATTGTGATTTTGGGTGTGTGGTTGGCGTTTTTAGGCAATCGCGTTGCAGCAGTTACAGGTTTAGGACAAAGCTTTGTGGGCGCTTTACTTTTAGCCACAGCCACATCATTACCGGAAGTAGTCGCATCCCTAGCAGCACTTCGACTTAATGCCGTAGATTTGGCAGTATCTAACGTTTTTGGTTCAAATATCACTAATTTAGCAATTTTGGGCTTTTTTGATTTCGTATATTTACAGGGTAGCCTGTGGTCAAACATCAGTCAAATACATATTTTCACCACTGTTGTAGCTATGATCATGACTTCCGTGGCCATTGCTGGACTAATTTATCATGCTGTTAGTCGTTCGCGTATGTATATCACCTGGGATGGACTAACACTCATTGTTCTATATCTTTGTGGGATGTACGTAATATACCGGAATATATTTTAACTTAAATAATAAGTAGCTTTTTGGTTGCGTATTATCTCATAAAAACAGTATAATTACTGATGATTGCTGCCGACAAATTCAGTCTTGGTCTAAAGCTTTCATGACAAATTCACCTTAACTATCTAGGATATGAAGATTGTATGAATTAAACTGTAACTGGTGAGCATTCTTACTGTAGTCGTGGTAATCTAAATTTATAAAAATAACTACAAAAAGTTTACACTCAGGAATTTACAGTTATGAAATTAGCCTCTATTGCTACCGCACTCGCAGCCTTCACCGGAGTTACCCTCGCTGCAACAGCTATGCCAGCTTCCGCCACTAGTTTTAGTTTTAGTTTTAGTTTTGATAACATCAGTGGTGGTGATAAAGTTGGTGATAGTTTTGCTTCAGAGTTCTCTTTTGATGTGACTGATTATGGGAGTAATAAAGTTTTATTCAAATTCTCAAACAATGCTACTACTGGGACAAATGCCATCAAGCAGGTTGCCTTCAGTTTAGAAGATTCTGTTTCTAGTCTATTGTCTAACATCGCTGTTGATGTAAACAATGTTGGCAACGTAGATTTCAAGAACGATGCTAAAAATTTGTCTCAAACAAACAAACTAGGAGCAGCCTGGTTTGGTGAACAGTTTGGAGCAGTTACAAAGGGAGGGAACTCAAACTCCATTCAAAAAGGTGAATCTTTAGGTATTACCTTCACTGCAAACTACCAAGCTGTCATTGACGCACTTACTGATAATAAGCTGCGAGTAGGTATCCACGTTGGTAGTTTGCCAAATGATAAGAGTGATAGCTATGTAAATACTTACTACACTCCTCCTGCTCCTCCTCGTAAGAAAGTTCCCGAACCAGCTTCTTTACTAGGTCTAGGTTTAGTAGCTAGTGGAATGCTAATGTCTCGTCGTCGTCGCACTATTCCTAACTAGTAGTCTCAAACATTTGGCATCTGACATATAAAGTTTGTTAAAACTCCTATGTAGCTGAAAATTCTAAAAGTCGCCAGAGGATAATACCTGTAGCGACTGATTTTTTTACAGTAAGCTATTTTAGTGCGTTTATTCAAAATCTAAGATGGCTACTGTTAACGACAACTACCTCAAACTCAAAGCCGGTTATTTATTCCCAGAAATTGCTAGACGGGTGAATGCTTTCGCTCAAGCTAACCCCGATGCAAAAATCATCCGTTTGGGTATTGGTGATGTTACCGAACCCTTGCCAGAAGCTTGCCGGAATGCCATGATTAAAGCAGTGGAAGAAATGGGCGATCGCTCTACCTTCAAAGGCTACGGACCAGAACAAGGTTATGCTTGGTTACGGGAAAAAATCGCTGCTCAAGATTTCCAAGCCAGAGGCGCAAATATAGAAGCTGATGAAATCTTCATTTCTGACGGTTCTAAATGCGACTCAGGCAACATTTTAGAGATTTTTGGCAAAAATAACGTTATCGCCGTTACTGACCCTGTATATCCCGTTTACGTAGATACCAACGTCATGGCGGGTAATACTGGAGATGCTAATGAAAAAGGCGAATATGCAGGTTTAGTTTATCTCCCTGTTACTGCTGAAAACAACTTTACCGCAGAAATACCTAAGGAAAAAGTAGATTTAATTTATCTGTGCTTTCCCAACAACCCCACCGGTGCAACTGCAACCAAAGAACATTTACAAGAGTGGGTAAACTACGCAAAAGCTAATAATTCAATTATTTTCTTTGATGCTGCTTACGAAGCGTACATTACCGATCCTACCCTTCCCCATTCTATCTATGAAATTGAAGGTGCGAGAGATTGTGCGATCGAATTTCGTTCTTTCTCCAAAAATGCGGGTTTCACCGGAACTCGTTGCGCTTTAACCGTCGTTCCCAAAACCCTGACAGCAAAAGCCGCAGATGGTACTGATGTAGAATTGTGGAAACTATGGAACCGTCGTCAGTCTACCAAATTTAACGGTGTTTCTTACATCGTCCAAAAAGGTGCGGAAGCGGTTTACTCTGAGGAAGGACAAGCGCAAATTAAAGCTTTAGTAAATTTCTACTTAGAAAATGCCAAAATTATCCGCGAACAACTCACCAATGCAGGTTTAACGGTTTACGGTGGAGTGAATGCACCTTATGTATGGGTAAAAACACCTCATGGTTTATCTAGTTGGGAATTTTTCGATAAATTATTGCAAACCGTCAACGTTGTAGGAACACCAGGATCAGGTTTTGGTGCTGCGGGTGAAGGTTATTTCCGTATTTCTGCGTTTAATAGTCGGGAAAATGTGGAAGAAGCAATGAAACGCATTACCGAGAAGTTTAAGGTTTAGTATTTTTCTTATCTAGATCAATTTCTCGTAGGGGTTTAGCACTGCTAAACCCTTACCCATGTAGATGATCTACAGTTCTTCGCATTTTTGGTAGACTTGAGCTATGAGTATGTTAGTTGAGAGGTGAGTTTATATGAAATTAATCATCAAAAATTTGGGACCCATTAAAAATAATACTCAAGCCATTGATTTAGATAAGGATTTTTTTGTATTTGTTGGCAGAAATAACAGTGGTAAAAGTTATGTAGCTCAATTATTATGGGCAATTTTTAATCAAGATTTAATTAATAAATTTGCTCATAAAAATCTAGATATCCTTAACAATTACATAATTGAAAATGTAAATCACCTCGAAGTTGGTTCTGAGTTGTTGGCTAAAATATTGACTAGATATAGTTTGTTTTTACAAGAAGAAACAAAAAAAGAGATATTTAATATAAGTGAAAAATCGGAAATAGTGAATTCCGCAATACTTAATAATAATATTGTTCTTGACATTGTAATTAATTTTGATTATGAAATATCTGAATTAAAAGAACAAGAAGTTAGGTTTATTCATGAAAGTGAAAATATATTAGAGTATATTGAAGTTCAAAAAAATAAAGGTGAATTAATATATAAATTTGAAGACAAAGAATTACCAGAGAATATTAAAGGAGTAATACCTAAAATCTTTTTAGATAGAAATTTAGTTGATCAAAAAAAGTCTGTTCTAATTACAAGCATAATTATAACTATGCTAAAACATCAGCATGAGACTTTTTTCTTACCAGCTAGTAGAATCTTCTTTCCTACATTTTATCGTTATATTTATGATATTGAAAGAAAAGAACGTGAACAAAATTTCAAAAAAATTGTAGATTTACTTGAAAATAAAAAAGATAATTTTCAATTCCCTGATGTCAAAGAATTTTTTCAGAGACAATATACAGAACCTATGAATAAGGTATTTGAAAAACTGTTTAATATCTTTAAAGATAAAGTCAAAGAAAATTATATTGATCTTGTTCAACAGCTAAAAGAAATTCTTGGAGGTGAAATAATAACTGTTGCTCAAGAAGTAATCAGTCCAATAGAATTTTATTTTAAAACTCGTGATAAGATTTTACCAATGTATTTAGCTTCTTCATCTGTAAATCAATTAACACTGATTTATTTATATCTAAAATATTGGGCAGAAGAAAAAGACAATTTCTTAATGATAGATGAACCAGAAGTAAATCTACACCCAGAGAATCAAATTAAATTTTTAAATATCTTGATACAGTTTGTTCAAAGTCAAACAGGAAATAAAGTATTAATCACAACTCATAGTTCAATTTTAGCAAATGCTATTAATAACTATATATATTTGGATATTCTTAAAAATCAAAATGGAGTTAATGTAGAAAAAATTATCGAAGATAATAAATTGTACTATGTTGATTCATCTGTATCTATAGCAAAAGAAAAAGTCGGTGTTTATTTCTTCACAGGTGATAAAATTATAGACTATGAAAGCGGTGATTATGGTATCTATTTTAGGAACTTTAGAGAAGTTGAAAATAACTTAGATAAATCACTTCGCATTCTGACTGATTATATCTACACTCAAGAAGATGAGGTAGATGATGAGTAAACGTAATAAACGCGATGTGCGTAATTTAAGAGATGAATTTCACAAAGCTTTATTAAAACAAGAATTTATTGTTGGAATTCCTGTAGCTGAAAATGAAATAATTGAAATTGAAGAAAAAAACTCTAATGCAAAATTGAAGAAGATATGTATTCAAGGATTAAACCATTTTGACGCAAAGTGCAAAGTAGAAAGAATTTGGAAAATAAATTTAGAAAAACCTATACCCGGTATAGCAACTAGCAGCAAAACTACAGAATGCGCTATTGTAGTTTTACAAAAATATGAAAGTAGCTATAGATTGAATATTTTATTAATTGAGTTAAAATCTAGCATAGATAACAAAGAACTAGAGAGAATTTCCGAAAAATTTAGTTGTGCAATGTCTAGAGTATATATGTTACTCGTTTTGAATAATCACTTAAATCCCAAACAAGGTTATCATGAAGAAGAAATATATGTAGATTTTCAAGGAGTTTTATTTTATCAAATATTGTCGGAAGGAAAGAAATTAGAAGAAAATAAATATAGTAAATTTTCAGAAATTATCAAAAGTGATAATAAATCTGGTACATTGATTTGTCAGACAATTTTGAGAGATCAAGATCAAATTAAAGTTAAGTGTTTTTGTCACCAAAATAATGACAAGCAAACAGAAATTAGAATAAATTTAAAAGATTTGTTATAATAAATACTTAATGAGTAGTCTTAAATTCCTACTATCCCTTTTATGTTATGAATGTAGCTATTCCTGTTTTTAAACCCGTTAGTCAAATACAACTAACACCCGGTAGTAAAGTTACTATTCCTGATGTTAGTTGGGATGAATTTGAATGTATTTTACAAGAACTGGGAGAAAAAAGAAATTCAAGAATTGCTTATAGTCAAGGTATTTTAGAAATTATGGTGCCTCTTCCTGAACATGAAATTCCCAGAGATTTAATTTCTGATATTGTCAAAATATTATTGAAAGCAAAAGGAATTAAATATCAACCTTTTGGTTCAACAACTTATAAAAAACAAGGTATAGCAGGTGTTGAACCAGATGCTTGTTTTTATATTCAAAATTATCAACAAATGATAGGTAAACGGCGTTTACAACCAGATGATCCACCACCAGATTTAGCTATAGAAACTGATGTGACATCAAAAACAACTCTTGATGCTTATGAGACAATTGGTGTTCCTGAATTATGGATTTTTGATAGTGGTAAGCTGTCTATTTATTTGTTGCAAAATGGGAAATATATCAAGTCTGAAAAAAGTCCATATTTTGAGAATATAGCTATTACTCAGATTATACCTGATACTGTTGAGCGTAGTTGGCAGGTGGGCAGTTTTCAAGCTTTGGAAGAATTTACTGAGATGATTGAAAAGTAATGAAAGAGGAGTAAAACTAACCCAAGATTTACCAGCATTTGTTAGGGTTAACTATCGTACCTCATTCTTACCCACCTAATTTATATCAAACCATCGCTTGACCATCTCTAGCAAACAAATACACCTTTTTCGTATCCACACTTAAAGTCAATTTCGATCTACCTTGAATTTCAGGAGAACTGGCAACTCTAGCAATTAAAATTGAAGAATTTTGATGGTTTTCTTGTTTATTCATCTCTGTGGATGTAGCACCATCTCGGTTTTCTTCTACTTCAATTTTATCTACTCCTGCATGGAAATAAATAATCATTTCATGACCAAGAGATTCAATTGTTTCAACATCTACTACAATTTTATGACCTTGGGTGATTTCTGTTTTTTCATAAGCAAATGCTTCTGGACGTAAACCAACTAAAATTTCCTGATTGAGATAATTTTCTAATTCTTGATAGCGATTTAGGTTTTCTGGATTTACAATTAATGGTTGACCAGAAAAATCAATGGTAAACTCTCCTCTTGCATTTTTCCTAAGTTGACTACGAAAAATATTCATTGCTGAAGAACCAATAAAACCAGCTACAAAAATATTAGCAGGAAAGTCATAAAGTTGTTGAGGTGGGGCAATTTGCTGGAGTTCTCCACCTTTCATGACAGCAACGCGATCGCCCATTGTCATTGCTTCTACTTGATCATGAGTAACATACACCATAGTGATACCCATACTTCGTTGCAATTGGGCAATTTCTGTCCTAATTTGTACCCGCATTTTGGCATCTAAATTAGATAATGGTTCATCCATTAAAAATACAGAAGGGTTACGCACAATTGCCCTTCCCATTGCGAATCTTTGGCGTTGTCCTCCAGACATTTGTTTTGGTTTATTATCCAACAACCCATACAGGCGACTAAAATCAAGGAAATCAAAAACAAACTGCATAATAGCGGAATCGACAAATATTTACAATATCTAAACATGATCTTCCTAAATTGGAGCATGAATTTAAACTTTTCATGTAAGAATTCAGGTGAGGTGATAAGATCCCCGACTTCTTTTGTTTATTATGTCCATATGTCCATAAATGATAAATTGATCTTAGAAGTCGGGGATCTGGGTATGAACAATTGCTATAGCTGAATACTTACCTTTTCATACTTCATTGAAGTACAAGAATGTTACCAATATTTTGCTAATGACTGTGGGTAGCGATCGCATAACCAGCGATACCAGACTTTATTTTATTACCTTGATTTGGTAATATTGATGGAGTTGTTGAGTTGATAGGTAACATTCAGAAATTTGCAGATGGAAAACTTCCACAATCATATTAGTTTGAATTTTAACCAGCAAATATAAAAGTTTGCTTAATCTGAAATTTGCATTTGAGTGAAAGCTAGATATATCATAAGTTTGAATAGAGTGTTAATATTTTTGAAGTTATGGCAGGACATAGTAAATGGGCAAATATTAAGCGTCAAAAAGCGGTAGTGGATGCAAAAAGGGGAAATGTCTTTACTCAGCTATCGCGGGCGATTATAGTTGCAGCTAGAAACGGTATACCAGATCCAGCGGGAAATTTTCAGTTGCGGACAGCGATTGATAAAGCCAAGGCGGCGGGGATTCCCAATGATAATATTGAAAGAGCGATTGCAAAAGGTGCAGGTACTTTCAACGATAACAGCATCCTCGAAGAAATTCGCTATGAAGGTTACGGTTCTGGTGGTGTAGCGATTTTAATTGAAGCTTTAACAGATAATCGTAATCGCACCGCCGCAGATTTGCGAGTAGCTTTTAGTAAAAATGGCGGAAATTTGGGAGAAACAGGTTGTGTAAGTTGGATGTTTTCCCAAAAAGGGGTATGTATAGTTGAAGATGTGGTTGATGAAGAATCGCTTTTAGAAGCTTCTTTAGAAGGTAATGCAGAATCTTATGAAATGATAGAAGATGAAACCGCTGAGGTATTTACTGAGGTGGTAAATTTAGAGAAACTTAGTCAAATATTGAAAGATAAAAGTTTTAATATTACAGATGTCGAATTACGTTGGATTCCTGGAAATCAAGTAGAAGTCACAGATCCAGATCAAGCTAAATCTTTGTTTAAGTTAATTGATACTTTGGAAAGTTTAGATGATGTCCAAAATGTCACTGCTAATTTCGATATAACTGAAAATTTAACTTACCTTTGGGGGTGAAAGTCCCCGGCTTATACAAGCAGCGGGTTTTGCGTCGGGGTAAAATCCCCGTTTCAAAACTTAATTCTACATTCTACATTCTAAATTCTTCATTCTTTTAATGGCTTTGAGTTGGTAAGCAACCATTTTTAACAGTCAGCTTCTAACAGTTATGGTAGCCAATTTTCATCTAATAATTGTGCAAGTGTATAAGGACATTGTTGAGGAAATTGAATCATCATACCTGTTTTTTTGCTGACATATTTTAATGCTTTCTGATAAACTTTATCTTGATTTTCTTGCAAATGATTTTGCAGATTTTTAGTTAAATATTCATTAATTTGTGTTCTAAAACTGATAATTTCAGCTTGCCAATGGTTAGCATTATATTGA
This sequence comes from Anabaena sp. UHCC 0451, assembly GCF_034931405.1. Lineage (NCBI taxonomy): Bacteria > Bacillati > Cyanobacteriota > Cyanophyceae > Nostocales > Nostocaceae > Anabaena > Anabaena sp. UHCC 0451. The sequence goes on from NZ_JAYGHA010000027.1 coordinate 68,636, forward strand.
TTTTCATCTTGCCAATATTGCAGCAGTAATAAATGTCTAATAATTTGTTCTAACAAACTCTCAACTGTCAATTTATCTCGACGACTCATTGCTTCTAATTCCTCAATTAAATGCTCTAAATCCAGAGCATCTAGTTGTTTTTCTTTTAATAATTGGAGAGTTTGTTCTAACCATTTTTCATTATCAACTTCATAAATAGAATACAAATCACTTGTTTGAGTCATGGCTTTACTCACTTGAATTTACTTGTTAAATGACTAATAAGAAATTATTCTAATTATTATTCTACCACATCATCAAACAATTATAACTTATGCACAATGTGGCTGAAAACCATACAGAATTGGTATAAGTCCTAATTATAAAAAACTGTCAACTGTAAAAATATCGCGTTTTTCTAAAGTAGTCAAAGCGAACTCTTTTTTTGTTTTAGCTAAACTAAACTCGCTGTAAGACATAAACTCATTTTTAGGGGAATTTTCCTCTCAAAACTTGCTCTCTCGCGGGACTTGCGTAAAAATAATAAGTAAAACGCCGTCATCTATCTTTACAATGTCACTCACCCAGCTTACTCAAACCCTTACCCCTCCCCACACAACCCCAGACAAACCAGGATATGATTATGATTTGGTAATTGTCGGTGGTGGAATTGTGGGTTTAACTCTCGCTGCTGCTTTAAAAGACTCTGGCCTTAGTATACTGCTGATCGAGGCTAGGGTGACATCAGCGGCAGTAACCAAAGGCCAAGCTTATGCTGTACATCTGCTGTCAGCGCGAATTTTCCAAGGAATTGGTATTTGGGATAAAATTCTGCCTAATATAGCTAAATATAGACAGGTGAGTTTATCTGATGCTGACTATCCCGATGTGGTGAAATTTCAAACTGCTGATTTGGGAACACAAACGCCAGAATTAGGTTATGTAGCTGAACATTCTGCACTGTTAGAACCTTTACAAGAGTTCGTCAAAAATTGTGCAAATGTTACTTATTTGTGTCCAGCAGAAGTTATGAAAACGCAGAATGAAAAAGATATAGTTACTGTGAATATTAAAGTTGCAGATGAACAGCAAACAATTAGAACTAAATTGTTAGTTGCTGCTGATGGTTCACGTTCACCAATTCGTCAAGCTGCGGGAATTAAAACTAAAGGTTGGAAATATTGGCAATCTTGTATTGTCGCTTTTGTGAGGCCAGAAAAATCTCATAACTATACAGCTTATGAGAAATTTTGGACTAGTGGACCTTTTGCAATTTTACCTTTACCTGGGAACAGATGCCGCATTGTTTGGACAGCACCCCATGAAGAAGCAAAAGCTTTGTGTGCTTTAAGTAATGAAGAATTTTTAGTAGAACTAACTAAGCGGTATGGTGATCAAATGGGTAAATTGGAATTATTAGGCGATCGCTTTATTTTTCAGGTACAGTTAATGCAGAGCGATCGCTATGTTCTCCCCCGTTTAGCTTTAGTCGGTGACGCAGCACACAACTGTCATCCTGTCGGTGGACAAGGTTTAAATTTAGGTATTCGTGACGCAGCAGCTTTAGCTGAAGTTATCCAAACCGCACACCAAAATGGTGCAGATATTGGTAAAATTGAAGTTCTCAAACAATATGAACAGTGGCGAAAAAAGGAAAATCTCGCCATTTTAGGTTTCACTGATTTATTAGATCGAGTATTTTCTAATAACTTCTTACCCGTGGTAATAATCAGACGTTTGGGTTTATGGTTTATGCAAAGAGTTCCCATTTTGAAAATCTTTGCACTCAAATTAATGATTGGTTTAACAGGCAAAACTCCAGAATTAGGAAAACAATAAAAATCATGAATTTTAAAATTCTACCTTACTCTGTGGCAGTATTGATTTTATGCAGCGGCTACACAATCACTCAATCTGTATCAGCAAATCAGCCATTAGTAATAGCCCAGTCTATCTGGAAAATATTTTCTTCGCCAGCGGGAGGATTTCGGATTTTAATGCCAGGTACACCTACAGAAGCCAAACAAAAAGTTAATACTAAAAATGGCACTGTAGAAGTCAATCTTTTCACAGTTGAGCGTCAACAAGAAGATGTAAAATACACAGTTGCTTATATTGACTATCCAGAAGAATATATTGAATTACTGAAAAGTAATAATATGGTAGAAGCAGCGATAGAAGCTGGTAAAAAAACAGCTTTACAGAACGCCAAGGGAACTTTAATCAGTGAAGAAAAAATTTCTTTAGGTGGTTATTCTGGAAAGGAAATTAACTATACCAAACCAGGCGATAAAATTATTAAACAAAGAATATTTTTAGTTAACAAAAGGTTATATCAGATCAGTGCAGAAACTAGCAAACAAAAGCAAAAATATTTAACTAAGAGTATCAGTGGTTTTTGTGACTCGTTTACCCTGTTACCCAAGTAAAATCAGAAAATTTCCCAATCTAAAAACTCCTGACTCCTAAAAATATCCAATCTGCAACTCAAAAGTGATAACATTTCCCGGCAGTAGTGTTAAAGTGGCAAGAAACTGATCGGAATTTTTTTCCAGACGCTAGGCTAAAAGCGGGTATCCATGCTGAAGAAACTACAAAACAAGCAAATTTATGTGATCGCTGGGGCTGGACTATGTGCCTTTTTAGTCGGGGGTATGGTATCAGCCCCAGAAGCTGGAAAAACCCTGAGTAAATGGTTGAACCTGAGTCAGAGTCAGCCTAATAAACTAGCTGAGACTAATCAAACTAAGTCGATTGTCTTTGATTTAGTGTCTAAATCTTTACCAGAACGGGCGGTAAAACTAACGGAAATTGCTGAAAAAGGCAGTTCACCAGATCGGGAAAGGGCGCGTTATCTGTTAGCCAGTGATTATATTGAAACTGATCAAGGGAAAAAAGCCCTCAGTTTGCTGACAGGACTGGAAAAAGATTATCCTGTTTTAGCACCCTATATTTTGCTAAAACAAGCCCAAGCGCAAGATGTTGTGGGTGAAAAGGGTAAAGCTTCGGATCTGCGGCAAAAAGTGGTAAAAAATCATGCTCAAGATCCAGCGGTAGTGAAGGCGATATATTTGATTGGACAACCAAAACTACATGATCAAGCGATCGCTAAATTTCCTTCCCATCCCCTCACTTGGGAAATTATCCGCAAACGCTTGCGAGAAAATCCCAATCAACCCAAGTTACAATTAACTTTGGCAAAATACGCCTCTCATCAACCAGGAATTATTGGTGTTTTAGATCAGTTGGTGAAACAGCCTCAACTCACATCAGCAGACTGGGAACTAATTGGTTCAGTATATTGGGATAATAATGAATTTACTAAGGCGGCTAATGCTTATACAAAAGCACCCAAAACAGCCAAAAATCTCTACCGTATAGCCAGAGGGTTACAAATAGATAAAAAGCGAGATCAGGCTGTTGCTATTTATAAACAACAAATACAACAATTTCCCACAGCTGAAGAAACGGGAACAGCCTTATTAAGATTGGCAGAAATAGCTCCTGGGAAAGCTGCCTTACCTTATCTTGACCAAATAATTAATAAGTTTCCTAAACAAGCACCGACAGCACTGGTACAAAAAGCCAAACTGCTAGAAACTCTCAATGATAAACAGTCAGCTACAGCAGCATGGAAATTACTGTTAGGTAAGTATAGCAATTCTGGGGAAGCGGCAGAACATCGCTGGAAAACTGCCCTAGATAAAGCCAAAAATAGAGATTACGTAGGTGCATGGCAATGGGCGCAACCAATTGCTACGGAAAATCCTAATAGTATTCTCGCTCCCAGAGCCAGTTTTTGGGTAGGTAAATGGGCAACTATACTAGGAAAACAGGAAGAAGCACGGACTGCTTATAAGTATGTACTTAGTCAATTTCCCCAATCTTATTATGCTTGGCGTTCTGCCAGTATTTTGGGTTTGGATGTAGGTGATTTTAATAACCTACGCTTGATGAATCCAGAAATTATCCCCCCTCAGCGTTCTGTACCTCCAGCGGGTACTGATGCTTTTAAAGAGTTGTATTTGCTGGGACAAGATCGAGATGCTTGGTTTGAGTGGGAAACAGAATTTAAGAACAACAATCAGCCTACCGTAGCTGAACAATTTACGGAAGGGTTGATGCGGTTAGCAAAGGGTGAAAATCTGATTGGTATTGCCAAGATATCTAAATTGGAAGATCGGGAAACACCAGAAGAACAAGCAGAATATGCCGCTTTAAGTCAACAGATCACTTATTGGCAAGCCCGTTATCCGTTTCCTTATTTCCAAGAAATACAAAAATGGTCTACTACACGCCAACTTAATCCCCTGCTAGTTACGGCTTTGATGCGCCAAGAGTCAATGTTTCAACCAAAAATTAAATCTATAGTCGGTGCGACTGGTTTAATGCAGGTAATGCCCAGTACAGCTGCATGGATAGCCCCACAAATCAATGTGGATATGAAAACTATTAATTTGGAAAATCCAAATGATAGCATCATGCTGGGTACGTGGTATTTGGATCATACCCATCAGCAATATGGCAATAATTCCATGTTAGCGATCGCCAGTTACAATGCAGGTCCTGGTAACGTTGCTAAATGGCTGCGAACCATACCCAAACAAGATCCAGATGAGTTTGTGGAAGAAATTCCTTTTGGTGAAACCAAAAATTATGTCCGTCAAGTATTTGGTAACTACTGGAATTATCTGCGGTTATATAATCCATCAATTTCTGCTTTGGTAGGTAAATACTCAACAGAACACCCTCAGTTACCGACTCAGTGATGATAAGCAGGAGAAACTAAAACTTTACATGGAATATTGTTGGTGAATTGTAACAGTTAATTGCTATTTGTTGTCAAAGTCTTTCCTTGAGTTAGAAACTAAGAATACAACAAAGTAATTATTCTTATGAACGCTATTTCTAACTTTGAATTTAAACGGTCAACTTGGCAAACCGCCGTCATGTTGACTTTAGGCTTTTGGCTCAGTGCTAGTGTGGTTTTAGATTGGGTAATTATGCCTACTCTTTACGTTTCTGGCATGATGAACGAAGCGAGTTTTACTACAGCCGGATATGCGATTTTTTGGAATTTTAATCGCTTAGAATTGCTATCTGCTGGTGTCGTATTGACTGCTGTGTTGGCTATGGGAAAAGCTAAATCTAATTGGCGCGTGAGTAGTATCTTCTTATCTTGCTTGCTGCTCACGGCAGCTTTGTTAGATACTTATTTTTTAACACCGCAAATGTGCGCTATTGGTAGTAATTTAAGTTTCTTTGCGGACGCAGGTACAGTTCCTGAAACCATGAGTTTACTTCACGGCAGTTATTTTCTATTGGAAGTATTGAAACTTGTGGCAGGTGGGATGCTTTTAAAGTGGTGTTGGCGGGAAGCTTAAAAGAATGCAGAATTTAGAATTTAGAATTTAGAATTACGTTTTGTAACGGGGGATTTTACCCCGACGCAAAACCCCCTACTTATAGAAGCAGGGGACTTTAACCTCCAAAGGTGAATTAATCTGCTTCAGTTTCACTGTTCGGTAAAAGTAGACGAATAGCTAGAATAGCAAATCCCACAGCAGCGATCGCTTTTAAGATGCGAGTAGGAAATAATTCCGCTACTGCTCCCCCAGCTAATGCTCCTAACAAACTCGTTAATACTAACGCTCCTGCTGTGCCAAAAAATACAGCCTTTCGAGATTGACCTTGACCAGAAAGAGCGATCGCTGCTAACTGACTTTTATCACCTAATTCAGAAAGAAAAACTGTTACAAAGCTTAGTCCTAAAAGATTCCAGTCCATAATTTTCTCTATAACAACTGAACTATTAACCAATCAATTAACCAATCAATACATCCCAAAACAGCATTACAGAAATCAACAACAACATGACCCCTGCTGATTTTTCTACAGTTTTAGGACTAAGTTTACTCGCTATAAAACCACCAAGCAGCACACCTAATAAACTGGTAGTGACTAATGCTGTTCCCGAACCCAGGAAAACTATCCAAGGTGCATGAGATTCCGCACTCATTAACAAAGTGGAAAGTTGAGTTTTATCGCCAATTTCCGCCAGAAAGATGGTGATGAAGGTTGTCCCAAATACCATAAATAAGGATTCTTGCGGTTTGCGATTTTCCTTAACTAGAGGCTGAAGTGAATAGCTTTCAGTTTCCGATAGCTGAGAAATGGGAACAGGTGCAGTATCAAGTTTCACAGGTGTTAGTTTTGTCTCTAAGTTATTTTCATATTCCTTTCATTTTCTCATAATGTTGTCATAAATGGCAACAAGATTTCTCAAAAACCCACAGCTTGATCAAAACGAATTTGTTCCAAACTGCGATCGCCATATACTGCCTCAATTTGCTGACGACAGCAGTCAATAGCAAAATCGTTTAATTCCTCCGGTTCAATTCCAAACATATCTAGAAATGTCTCTTCTTCCACCCGACAGAAACGCGGACGACTAGCATAAATCGTACATTCTTTGGTTTGATGGTCAAAATTCACACACCATCCGTCCTCACCTACCATACTCAGGTAAAGTCCCAATTCCTCTGGGGAAAGATATTCTTCTAAGTCGGGACGATCAGTAGGATCAAGATGACAGCACGCTCCACACTGCTTTATACATTGCCAAGTAGCCATAATTTACCTCTGGGAGTTCAGGAGTCAGGAGTCAGGAGT
>NZ_JAYGHA010000027.1:75370-80181 GCF_034931405.1 Anabaena sp. UHCC 0451
CAGGATAAAGAATAAATATTCCCTGTTCCCTCTTCCCTGTTTACATTTTTATATATTTTCCTATAATTTTGTTAAGTAACTTAAAACTCATTGCCCCTATCCAGATATGATCTATGGCGGGCTTTGCATTTGAGTTATTGAATTTTTTAAAACCGTTTGGAGGAAAAATGGAAGCTTTAGCCAATATTAATTGGGAAGTTGTGTTTCAATTAACCTGTGTAGCATTGATTGTACTTGCAGGACCAGCAGTAATTTTTGTCCTTGCATTTCGTAACGGCAACTTATAAGTTGGGTAATGGGTAATGGGTAATGGGTGATGGGTAATTGATAATTCATGATTTTCCCTATTCCCTGTTACCTTTTACCTGTTCCCTGACAAAGCCTGGATAGCAGCTTGAATAATGCCATCATACTGGGGTAGAGATAAATCAACTTGTTTAGCATCTTCACGATTTATACCTAATAGACCTAGTTTATTCTCTGGCTGCATGACTAAAACCTTACCTTCATTATTTTTAATTCTTAATTCTGCACCCACACCATTTTGATAAATTCCACAGGTATATTGACGCTGTTTGTATTCAAATGTGCTGCGTTTAGATGGAATGGATGTAGTAAATAATTTTTCTACCTGTTGCGGAAGTCTAAAACCGACTAATTCCATTTCGATATTAGTATTACCATTAAAGTTATTTTCCCGGAGTTTGTAAGCAATATCTACCCGTGATGGTAAGGGGAAATAATCACGCCAACGCCAAGCGATCGCTTTAATTTTATACTGTTGATTATCAATAGTTTGGGCTAGAGTTAATTTAATGTGACCTTTACCAACAATTTGCTGTTCAATAACCTGTGCGTTAGCTGTCCAAAATATCGGATCTGGATTTTCAATACCACAAGGATGGAGAATATTTAATTGCTGGAATAAATCTTGATTAATTTGATTAAGATTAGCTTGAGCATCAATTTTTAATAGTGGTTTCAGGTGTTGAATTTCTAAACATTGATTGGCAAATTCAGCTAAACGCGATCGCAAAGCTAGTAAATTATCTGCTGGTAAAGAAAATCCTCCTGCGGCTTTATGTCCTCCATATTTACCGAGTAAATCATCTGCATATTGTAGAGCTTCAAAAACATGAAATTCAGGTATTCCCCGCGCAGAACCGCGAATAATGCCTTCATTTTCATAAGTGCCAATAAATACGGGAACACCATAACGTTCTAATAAACGAGAAGCAACAATCCCAATTACCCCATGATGCCAATTATCTTTGATAACGACTAGAACCCGTTCTTTATGGAGATAATTAACATATAAATCTTCAACGAGTGCGATCGCTTCCTGTTCAATTTGTTCGCACATTTGCTGACGTTGGAGGTTTATTTGTTCACACTGCATCGCTCTTTCTAGAGCAATTCCCACATCATCAGTTGTTAGCAATTCTATCACAGTTTGCGGGTTGCCAATTCTACCGATAGCATTAATTCTTGGACCCAAACGAAAACCAATATCTTCCGGTTTTAAAGATTTGGCATTTTGATTTTTTTCCCCTTCACTTGCTTGCACTCCAGCGACTTGAATTAAAGCCTGTACACCAGGTAAAGTTGACTTAGGTAATAACTTTAAACCCCGTTTTACCCAACGACGATTTACACCCGTTAAAGGAGCTAAATCGGCAATAGTTCCCAATGTAAATAAAGCTAACATGGGCTGAACTAAACCTTTTAATTCTCCCAATTGTTGAGCTAAAGATACTGCTAAAATATAAGCTACACCTACACCAGCAACACCACGATAAGGGGAAGATTCAGCTATTAATTTGGGGTTGAGAATTGCATTAGCTGGGGGTAAATTTGGGGGAATATCATGATGGTCAGTGATAATAACCTTTAAACCTAATTCTCTCGCTCTAGCGATAGGTTCAAAAGCAGAGATACCATTATCTACAGTCAGAATTAATCCTATACCTTCGCTGTGAAATTCTTCCACAATGCGTTTATTAATTCCATAACCTTCGTGCATTCGACTGGGGATAGCATAATCAACATTTGCACCCAAAGCGCGGAGACTTCTTAATAATAATGCAGTGCTAGTCATCCCATCTGCATCGTAGTCACCACAGATAGCAATTTTTTCTTGATTTTTAATAGCGGTTTCCAATAATTCTACACTTACTGCTAAATCTGGAAAATCTTCTAAAGGAGAAGGTAAATTTAAAGTTTCTGGACTGATAAATTTTTGTGCGTCTTCTGGTGTTTCCATCCCCCGATTAATCAACAATTGACTGATAATAGGGGAGAGATTAGTTAAATTAGCTAGATTTTGAGCTAATTCAGTGTTTGCTGGTGCAATTTGCCAGCGTTGATTAGGTAAACGTTTAATAGGTTTGTGATTGGTCATTGGTGATTAATTAATTAATTTCATATTTCACTTACTATAAAATAAAAATACATCAAGCTGAGGTAAATTTTATGGCAACCCAAATCAGTGAAAAAAAATCTTCTACTGAAATGGTCATCACTTGGGAAGCCTTACCCGATGATTTTCAGTTAGAGAATGAACCGGTGGAAAATACAGGACAGCCAATTTTGGCGGGTGCATTGCGAGAAAGTTTAGAAATTGTGGGTTTTATTCAACCCCAGATGTTAATAGCTTCTAATTTTGGTTTATGTGCGACAATAAATGGTCAGTTTATTGCTAAAGCACCTGATTGGTTGTTTGTACCTTCAGTAAAAGATATTATCACAGAACGCAAAATTTATACACCTAACTTAGAAGGAGATATTCCCGCTGTAGTTATAGAATTTTTATCTGATACTGAAGGTGGGGAATATTCCATTAAACCTACATATCCCCCAGGAAAATGGTTTTTTTATGAGCGAATTTTGCAAGTTCCTATTTATGTCATTTTTGATCCCGACGGAGGTTTATTAGAATTTTATCAATTAGAAAATGGGCGCTATGAATTAAAACAACCCAATGAAAATGGACTAAATTGGATTAATTCAATGGGTTTATTTTTAGGAACTTGGCGAGGGGAAAAGGAAGGTAGAAATGGTTATTGGTTAAGGTGGTGGGATGAAGCAGGTAATTTGTTACCTTGGTCTGTAGAATTGATTTCTCAAGAACGTCAAAGGGCGGAACAAGAACGACAGGAAAAAGAACGACTGAGAGAATATTTAATATCTCAAGGTATTGACCCTGATAATTTACCCACAGCAACGCCTTAGTGATATTTGTAGGGGTTTAGCAATGCTAAACCCTCATTTGTTAGAATCAGGATATCCAGGATTTAAGGATGAACAGGATATTGAACTTTTCAGATCCCCGACTTCTTTAAGAAGTCGGGGATCTTGTTATTGATAATTAACTAAACAAGAAATTAGCACCAAACAAATTCACATTCACATCAGCAGCAGTAAACCCTGTTGTAGCTGATAAAGTAGCTAATAGTGTACCAGTGCCAAAACCAGTATTAGTAGGATTACCATCACCGATACGGAATAAAGTATTACTACCAGAAGTCACCACATCAATATCAGTAATACCTATAAACTGAAATTGGATTTGATCACCACCCACACCTCGCACAAATTGAGTAATGGTATCCGCACCATCTCCAGAGGCATAATTAACGATATCTACAGCACCATCATTTAAACCCAGATTGAGTCTATCGTTACCCAGTCCACCAGTGAAAGTATCAGCACCAGCTTTACCATCAAGGACATCATTACCAGCAAAACCTGTCAGAATATTAGCTGCGGCATTGCCTGTAATCCTATTAATCAGGTCGTTACCTGTACCATTAATGGTAGATGTTCCTTGTAAGGTCAGGTTTTCTAGGTTGTTTCCCAATGTGTAAGTTATGGTACTGAAAACAGTGTCAGTTCCAGCACTAGCGGCTTCTGTGATGCTATCTAGGGTATTATCTACATAGTAGGAATCATTACCCGTACCACCAATCATGGTATCAGCACCTGCTCTACCATTGAGGACATTATTACCACTATTACCAGTGAGGGTATTATTTAAGGTGTTACCAGTACCGTTAATAGCTGCTGTACCAGTGAGGGTTAATCTTTCTAAGTGGGCTTTTAATATCCAAGTAATAGAAGATTCAACGGTATCAATGCCTTGATTTAAAGCTTCAGCAATGAAATCACCAACATTATCTACAAAATAAGTATCATTGCCAGTACCACCGACTAATAAATCTGCACCTGTTCCACCATTGAGGGTATCATTTCCATCACCACCAAATAAATCATCTTCTCCTGCACCTGATTTTATCCAATCGTTTGCAGTAGTACCTAAAAAGCTGACAGTACCAGTAAATGCGCCTAAATCAAACCGTTCAAAGCCAATAATTGTTGTACCAGGAATATCTAATTGATTGGTGGCGTTAGTGGTATCAATGGCGATAATATCATTTACAGTTCCCCCGGTAATGCTCAGGGTATCTGTGCCTGTGTTACCGTTGAGGGTGTCGTTTTGTTGCAGGTTAGCAAAGGTACTGGTGATTGCGTCATCTCCACCTTGAGCATCAATGATATCTTTTTCGGATGTGGTGGTGAAGTTTTCGTTACTGACTGTCCCTATGATGGTGTTATCTAGGTCATTGATATTGATGGTAAATTGCTTTTCTAAGGATAAGCCATCTTGATCTGTAGTCCGCAAGCGCACGCTGTAACTGTTTTTAGTTTCAAAATCAAAACTAGCATTAGTTAACAGTTGATTACCAACAATGGAAAAAGATGGGTTATCGGTATCACCTGTACCTGTAACTAAGCTATAGGTGAAAGTGGGG
>NZ_JAYGHA010000028.1:0-77862 GCF_034931405.1 Anabaena sp. UHCC 0451
AAGACATCAATGATTTTATTTTTTAATAGCGGATTTTTCTTGATAATCTTTTTAAAAGACCGCTTAAATCCACTACTCCAGACAACTTCCATCATCATCTCCTAGTAAGTCAGCAATCAAATCATCTACACTTCCCCTTTTAGCAGTAGCATTTTTAAATGCTTCTGTTACTTCTTTTGCATTAGCTAAGATTTCTAAACGACGGTTTTCAATTCTTTGTTGACGGAGAAACTCAAATAAATACTCTCTGTCTTCTGTAGGTAAGTTTTCAATAGAGTTAATAATTTCTTGTAGAGTCAACATATTAAAATACCTCCTTATTATAAATTATATATCAATCAGATAATATTTTTACAGATAAAATTCCTGTCTTCATCCTGTAAATCCTTTAATCCTGGACATCCTGTTAGCGTAGCCATTTCTGACAGTTTTCCTAAATACCAACTGACGTTATTAATACTCACCCTAATTTTTAGGAACAAACAAATAGACCTCTTGCAGAATTCATTTTATGTTACAATCCCTGTTTGCCTTAATTTTAGCCAAAAGTTAGAAGAATTAAACGCCTATCTTTAAATTTGCGATGCCTTCGGCGAGCGTAGCTATCGCAACAACACCCAAACATACATAAAATCTAAAATATTTAATTATACCACAAAAACAATTGTGCAAGAGGTCTAATATAAATTTATTAGGAATTTGAGGATGTGGTTATACTTGCACTAACACGGCTTTCCCAACCCTATCACCCGTTCTATCCCCATACTGTAAAAACTTAATTGGCATAAAAGATTTATGATAAGTATAAATCAAGAATTTGATGAAAGTAAAATTATGCGTCCATATCATAAAATTCCAATTATTGAATGTGGTGAACCTTTAGTTAAGATTCCCCTAGAATTGTTTGCAGTAGAAACTCCCCATCCTTATGAAAAATTAGGTGCTAACTATGGCGAACACTCACCTTATTATCTGCGTGAAAGTGTTGTTAAAAACTTAATTAAGGCACAAAATTATTTACAATTACTGCATCCTGGTTGGTATATTCAAATCTTTGATGCTTATCGTCCGGTGGCTGTGCAGCAATTTATGGTCGATTATAGCTTTGCACAAGCTTTGCAAGAAAGAGGATTAATTGCAGCTAATTTATCACCCCAGGAAAAAGAAAATATTTGGAAACAAGTTTATGAAATTTGGGCTTTACCAAGTTTAAATATAAATACTCCTCCTCCCCATAGTACCGGGTCTGCTGTGGATATTACTTTGGTAGATGATGGTGGGAAAGTTGTGAATATGGGTTCACCAATTGATGAAATGTCCGAGCGATCGCACCCCGATTATTATGTTAATAGTCATGAAAAATACCATCAATTTCGACAATTGTTATTAGATATCATGTTAAAGGCAGGGTTTCAACGTAATCCTAAAGAATGGTGGCATTTTTCTTTTGGTGATCAAATGTGGGCGTGGTTATGTAATCAATCAAATCCTGATCATCCCGTCACTGCACGTTATGGGCGTTGGGAATCTCAGCTTGTTTGATATTCTTCCCTGTAACACCCGATTGAAATCGTTATACTAGCTGTGGGAATTATATTTTTTATTGATTGCCATCATTATGTCTTTAGTTAAAACCTCACTAGTTGGTTTAAAAGCTGACTCATTCCGTCATCCTCTGGACTTGGAAGCTACTCAAACTCTCAAGCAAATTCCAGGTTTAGATATGATGGTCAGAAATTTGCTCGGTCCAATGGCTGAACAGGTTTTTTATGTAGAAAATATTGCTGCTAGTATTTTGGTTGGTGACAAACAATTACCTGATTTACACAAGTTATTATTAGATGCTTGCAATGTTTTAGATATTGAACCACCCCAGTTATATGTCCGTCAACATCCTGCGCCTAATGCTTATACTTTTGCTATGCGGGGTAAACAGCCTTTTGTGGTGCTGCACACTTCTTTAATTGATATGCTCACACCAGAGGAAATTCAAGCAGTAATTGCCCATGAGTTGGGACATCTCAAATGTGATCATAGTGTTTATTTAACACCTGTGAATTTATTAATCTTAGCCGCAGCGATTTTACCTAATGTGGGTGCTGTGGTGGCTCAAGCGTTGCAGTCACAGTTATTAGAATGGGTCCGTTGTGCTGAGTTTACCTGCGATCGTGCCGCTTTGTTAGCTACCCAAAATCCCAAAGTCGTGATGTCAGTATTGATGAAGTTAGCCGGCGGTTCTCCAACTTTAGCACCCAAGTTAAATCTTGATGCCTTTGTTGCCCAAGCTCGTGCTTATGATGACATCAGTAAAACTGAACTTGGGGAAATGGTCAAAGAAGCCCGCACCGCTCAATTAAGTCATCCAGTACCAGTATTAAGAGCGAGAGAAATTGACCGTTGGAGTAGTAGTCTAGATTACCAGAAGTTACTGCAAAATCACGGTTTTAAAGATAAAAGTGAAATCGCACCCAAGGGAGGTTGGCGAAATTGGTAGCTATCAGCGAATGCCATCATCTAGAGCGTCGATTCAGTAATGCTAGGTAATCTGTTTTTCTCTTGTAGGGGCGAAGCATTCGGATGATAAGCTATCGCTGAAACCATTGATATTCTGTCCGAATGCTTCGCCCTTACGATTAATGAATCGGTGTTCTAGGCTTTGATTGATTTAGTTAAAAACAAAATCCACCTACACATCAAAGTGCCAGGTGGATTTGTTAATCATTTAAAATGGAGCTTATGGGAGTTGAACCCATGTCCAAATTGGGTATTGACTCCCCGCTCGTTCACAGGTTTAGCCTTTCTGACCCTCAAGGCGGGAATCGTTCATTATCCCGAACGTAGGATACTCTGATTAATCTTAGCCAGCAAGCAAACCAGAGAAAGCTTACTAGAGCATCCGTTGGGGTTAGGTCTCTAGTCCTTAACGGAGTCAAACTGGAGACGCTCGAACCTATAAGAGGTTTTTAGGCAGCAACTAGTGCATCCTTACGAGCAAAGTTTACGATATTGTTCGCATTTACTTTTTTTTTGAGTCTTTGATTTCCGAGAGGAGACTCGCTCTCGACCTGAATCACAGAGCAGCTTTCGCCAACCTGTCGAAACCGTTAAAGCCCCATGTCTTTACACACTTTCATTATAGTCCATAGTTTTGAAAATGTGTTGCTTGACAAAAAATATTTCTGGGTACTGGGGATTGGGGATTGGGTACTGGGGAGGAATAACCAACAATTACCAACAACAATTACCTAAGATAGCGATACCTGGAATTTATTACCTTTCTGCTGGATTTGGAAGGAACTACAAGATTGTAGAAATTTGAGAAAACTACCACTAATCTGTAATTCTTTCATCTGCTTAGTGATGGGTTTACCAGATTTTTGATTAAATTTAATACCTAAAAGACCAATATCAATATAAATATTTTTAGAACCTTGCGTTAACTCTACCAGAATCATTTTGAGAGTTTGTTCTAAATCAGCCACAGAATTAATCCCAGATAATAAAACAGATGATGGAATGCAAGGTGCAAATTTATTTACTTCCCATTTATTATTTTGGAGTTGAACTTGAAAATAACTACAAGACTGCAAAAACTTGATAAATGTACCACTTATCTGTAATTGTTTCAGTTGATTTGTGATAGTTTTACCATATTTTTGCTTAAATTTACTTGCTAAAATACTAATATCAAAACTGTTTTGATTAGATTCATTGATTAATTCTTCTAGAATCATCTTGAGTGCTGCTTCTAAATGTAACGGTGTCGTAATCTTAGATAATAATTCCGATTTGCTATTATTGTTTTCTAATTTTGATATGCCAATATTTTTAGGTTGAATTTGATAGTTTTGATTATGTTCAAAAACAGTTACATATAATTCACCCATATCATCAATCTGATGAATTACAAAATCTGCTGGATGGTTAATAAATATATCTCTGTCTCTTTTGCCAGGCAAATATTTAGAGACAATATGACTAATATTTAAATGATATTTGATTTTATATAATTTAGAAATTTGAGAAAGTTTAATCCAATAACTAGCAGTCAAGTTTTGCTCATCTTTAATGATTTTTTTTAATTGGAGAATAAATTGTTCAAAGGATGGTATTTCTGGTAAAGGTTTAACACTATGAATCGTAGTTTCACCTGTGGAGTTATTGAAAATATTAATATTTTCTCCATGCTGACTGACTTGATATACTATTAACCCATGCTGCTGTAAGTTGTTGCATAAATTAGTCATTACTTTATCAGATGAGCAAACAAAAACTTCTTTAGCATTAGGATATAGTTCATGAATTGATGCACCAAAAGCAATCATTTTACCATCTGCATTATCTCTCCCAGCAGGAACATGAATCAAATCATAGCCACGTTCATGTAATTCTACATCTAGTTTGCCTCGATTACTCCAATTAGCAAAGGCAATTTTTACTTGCAATGGAAAATTACAAATAGTTGTTAAAAACTTTTCTGTATTGGTGCTAAGTTGTAAATTTTCCGCATCTAAAAGTAAAACGGTGATTCCTAATGTTACCAAAGAAGGCATAAATGGAGGAATCAATGAGCTATTTAACTCAGCTTGGAGGGGATTTTGTTGACGAATTTTGAAAATTAATTCTGATATTATTGGTAAATTTAAAGCTTCAGTCGCTAAAATTGCTTTCAGGTATAGTTGCAGCTTTTTTATGAGTTCTTCCCAAGTTCGAGTTTGACTCAGTAATTCTACAAATTTAGCATTTAAAGCTGATTGATTAGCCTGATTTTGCCACTGGACTTTTCTGTACTTTTCTAATAAAAATTCTGGTTGTTGTTGTTGGATAATAATGATAGCTTGGCAGATTTGAGAGGCTATTTTGTTTAACAAGACAGAATCATAGGTAGTAGTCAGCGGCCGCTCATGATTTAACATACAGAGTATTTCAGGTTTATGAGTTACAGTAAGAACGGGTTATCAAGCAATTTCTTCAATGTTCAGAATTAATCAGATTAAATGTAGTTTTAATAAAAATATCAATCATTAAAATTTTTAAGTGTTACCACAAATGTTTAAGGGGATGAAAGTTAAGAAAACAGGGTGAATATTAAGAATATTTTCACTGACAGATTTTATTTTATTATAAAAAAATCCCCAACTTTTTGAAAAAATTGAGGATTTGGATTTACTAACAAGTAACTACTGAGAATTTTCTTAAACTTTTAACAGTAGTAATTAAATGTTCTGCAACTGTATCTATTTCTGCAACAGTATTAAATCTACCAATGCCAAACCGCACGGTAGCATAAGCTAATTTTTCGGAATGTCCTAAAGCTATCAGCACATAGGAAGGTGCAACATTATTTGAAGAACAAGCAGAACCAGAAGATACTGCTGCTATTGGTTGTAAACCTAAAGAAAGTGCAGCACCATCTACACCTTCAATACTAATATTTAAGTTTCCGGCTAATCGTTTTTGCGGATGTCCATTCAGATAAATTCCTTCTACATGAGATATTTTTTGCCACAGTCTTTCTCGCAGTTCTATTAACCGCTGATTTTCTGTTTCTTGTTCTGTTAAAGCAATTTCCACAGCTTTACCAAAACCAACTATTTGCGGTGTATATAAAGTCCCAGAACGCATACCTCTTTCATGTCCACCTCCATGCTGTTGTGATGCCAGTTGCACTCTGGGGTTACGTCTGCGAACATATAAAGCGCCAATCCCTTTTGGACCATAAACTTTATGAGCAGTTAAAGACATTAAATCAATGTTTAATGCTTCCACATCTAAGGGGATTTTACCAATAGCTTGAGCCGCATCGGTGTGAAAAATAATTTGCCGTTGACGGCACATTTCCCCAATTTCTGCTAATGGTTGTAAAACGCCGATTTCATTATTTGCAGCCATAACTGATACTAAAATTGTATCATGACGCAAGGATTTTTCTAATTTTTCTAAATCAATTAATCCATCTTTTTGAACTGGGAGAATTGTAATTTCAAACCCCAAGGATTTTAAATATTCACAAGGGTCTAAAACTGCTTTGTGTTCAGTGGCGACAGTAACAATATGTTGACCTTTAGAAAAATACGCTTCTGCTATACCTTTGATAGCCAAATTATTAGCTTCTGTTGCACCACTAGTAAAGACAATTTCTTCAGGTTTAGCATTAATAGCAGTTGCTAAAATTTCCCTGGTTTGTTTAACTGCTGCTTCTGATTCCCAACCGTAAACATGACTTATACTAGCTGCATTACCAAACTTTTCTGTAAAGTAAGGAATCATTGCATTTAGTACCCTTTCATCTACTGGTGTGGTAGCGTGATAATCGAGGTAAATGGGACGATTAGACATAATTTTACTGAACCATTAATTCAAGAATTAAGTTAATATTTGACCTAGTTTTTTCAGGATTTTCAAAACTTGATAAAGTTCGTTTTCCCGTTTAGATAAAGTGAATTTATCAGACAAATCATAAGTTGGTGTATCTTGCTGAATGAGTTTGATAAATTGAAAATCTTCTCCACTTGTAACACATCCAAATATGGGCTTTTCTGGATGAGGACTAGCAAGCATATAAGTAAGTGCTTGAGGTATGGCTTCTAACAAAGAAAAACTAGCCCTTTTAGATTCAATTATCAGTAACCGTAAGGGCGAAGCATTCGGGTGATAAACTATCGCTGAAAACATTGATATTCTGTCCGAATGCTTCACCCCTACAAGGGAAAAACAGATTACTTAGCATTACTGAATCGACGCTCTAGATATTGCTTTTCTAAATCTGTAATTTCTGGTAAGTTTCCCCACCATTCAGCAAAGAATTTTTCATCATTTGATCGTTGTATACCAAATCTTTCTTCTAAATAGCCAATACCTCCATTTTGCGCTTGAATGAACTGAACCATATTTATACTATAAAAAATAGAAGTGCTATTTCTATTATATAAGGTCTGAATGATGATGTTATTTTATAAACACGACCAAATCACACCAGGTTAAAATTAATTAACACTTTGAAAACAAACGATAAAATCACTATAAAGAAGTTAATAAAAGCTGAGGGAGAGCGATAAATCGCTCACTAATAACCGTCTATTTAGCAGTTAGTTCCTGCATTTTTTTTAATACTGCTTGACCATGACCTTTTGTTTTTACATTTGGCCAAGAGTAGGCGATGATTTTATCAGGGGAAATTAAGAAAGTTGAACGAGCAACCCCCATATATTCTTTGCCCATAAATTTCTTTAAACGCCACGCACCATAGGCTTCTATTAATTGATGTTCTGGGTCACTTAATAGGGTAATTGATAAATTATGTTTGTCGATAAATTTGCAATGAGATTTACCAGAATCTGGACTGACACCGATAATTTTAGCACCTAAATCGGTAAATTGTGAGGATAAATCTGTAAAATCTTTGGCTTCTGTAGTGCATCCGGGGGTGTCATCTTTGGGGTAAAAATAAAGAACTATCCACTGGTTGCAGTCAGCAAGATTAATCAGTTTGTCGTTTTGGTCTGGGGTGGAAAATTCAGGTGCTGGTTGTCCGATTTGAGGAATATTAGTCATGATGGAATGTATGAAGATAGGAGACTTTAAAACTGTAACGGTATTTGTTAAATTTAGAGACATTTCAGGAAACGTCTCTAGAATCGTTTTGGCGTGATGCCTAGATATTAATACTATTGGGAATACGAGAAGGTAAAAGATAGGGATATTCAACACCGCTATCTGTTAAACGCTGCTGATTTCGGGTTTTAATTCTGCCTTCAATCTCCAGCAAATCATTTTGAAATTGGGCGAGAATTTGCCGATCAATTTTATCTGCAAACTGAATAAAATCAGAACTTCCTAATTTACTCCAGTTAATTCCACTTAACGCAAAGGTTAATTGCATCTGCTCTAAATCTCTGTTTGTTGGTGGTAGAATTTCTTCTAAACTAGCTGGTGTATCGGGGCGGCTATACATTGCTAAGGGTGCGTTAGGGACATAACTAAAGTAATCGTATTGACTAAAATTAATGGCTGCGTGTTGGGGTCCACAGGTAAAGATAACGATAGTCGCAATGTCTATTAATTGTTGCAAACTACCTATTTTTGTAAACCCTGGTACACGGGGATAGGAAGGTAGTGATTGGGGTTCTATTCCTGATGCTGTTACTAATTCTTTAGGAAACCATGCAGGTGCTTGGGGAAAATCTGATTTGGGACGGGTGTTTAAAGGTGCGCCGAGTTCTTCAGCCCAAGCTTGTAAATAGGGGTCTTGTATGACTGCTTTATCGTCTGGGTAGTAACGTTGTAAATAGCGATTTGTGTATTTAGCGATCGCTTCCCATAATAGCAAAGCATCGTCACGATAGGGAAAATCTGGTAATAATTTCGGTTCTATTCCCCGGACTTCAATATCATTTAACAGAGAATAATACCAAAAAGACTTATCTCGATAAGCTTTATTCATCAACTTAGCAGAAGTTTCGATAGTGGGAGCTATCAAATTATCAATTGCTGCTCCTTCTGATAATAAAATACTATTTCCCCGGTTATTAATGGCAATTAAAAATTTAAAATGGGGTGATAATAATTGGTAAACTGGGTGATTAGTTGGTAATTGTCTAGGAGTAGCAACAGCTAATGCTTCCATTGCTAAATGAGTATAAGTCACATGAGCAATTAATTGATGATGGGTAGCATCCGCAGTTTGCAAATATAATTTTGCTTTCATCCAATCATCTGCTGACTCTCCAGTAATTCCCGGAGTCACAACTCTACCTTTTTCAACTTCAATTAATACAGGTTCTAACCCTTTATCTGTATTATAAAATAAAGCCACCGGACTACCCACATATTTACCAGGTTGTAAATCGGTAACTTTCAAATCTTTCAAAATGGGATAGTCAGCAATAAACAATCTATTTTCACTTGCGGATTTGATTAAATCAATTGTACCGTTATTCGCTAATTTGTAAGGTTGAGTAGCCAAAGCTTGCAGAAAAGTTTGGTCATTTGCCTGAATTCTGCGGATAACTGTGGGGTTAGCGCCAGCTAAACGTTGACGAACAAATTCTTTATCGCTCAAACCTCCATCTCGTTCATGAATTACACTCATTACAGGACATTTAATATCTGCACTTTTAGCTAATGCTTGAAAAAATAACTTTCGATGTAGATTTTTATCTACATTGGCAATGTTTTTTGTAGCTGCCATAATCGTTTGCAGTAACTTCTTTCTTTCCCTGATATAACTACTATTAAATTGTTCATTGGGAGGTAAATATAAATTGAACCATCCCGACTGAAAAACCTCACATCCTACCAGTAAAGTTGATATATTCAGCCAATTTTCTTCTAAATCTGCAATTTTTTGATCTAACTGCTTGAGCAATAAAGTCCAAGGTTCTGAAAGTTTCCCCTGTTCTACGAGATTTTGACCTAATTTTGTGAAAATGTAACGGATAACGCCATCTTCCCCAGTGTGGGGAAATAATCGTGCATATCCCTTTTGATCTAAGTTATTGGGATCATAACGATAGTAACCTTGTTGTTCTTGCAAAGATGGATATTTTCTCATAATTTACTCCTATTTAGATTTTAGATTTTAGGTTTTAGATTTGGGATTGTGAAAAGTAGCTAGTTTCAATTTACTGCCATTGTGTTTAAAATGGGTATTACCATTTAAACGGTTGTCACTAAGATTTATGTTACGTGATTTTACCAGTCGAGATGAATTAATAATTTACCTGCGCGAACAATTTCCCCAAGCAGCAGAAAGAGATGATCATATTAGCGTTACTTTGGGAGGAAGAAAAGCCGCAGAGGAAATACTAAAAAAAGTAGACCCCATAGCCTACGCGAAAACACGTAATTCTCTAACTGGTGCAGTTACTAGATTATCACCTTATATTCGTCACGGTGTTTTGAGTTTAGGAGAAATTAGAGACTATATTCTTGAAGGTGTGGAAAATACAGAGGATGCAACTAAGTTAATCACTGAATTAGGCTGGCGTGACTACTGGCAAAGGTTATATGTCAAACTAGGAAAAGGCATTTGGGAAAACCAAGAAGAATACAAAACCGGTTATCAACCAGCAGACTACGCAGCACATTTATCGGTAGATATTACAGCAGGTAAAACAGGACTGGTTTGTATTGATAGTTTTAGTCAGGAATTACGAGAAACTGGCTACTTGCACAATCATGTGAGAATGTGGTTAGCTGCTTATATTATTCATTGGCGACGCATTCAATGGCAAGCCGGCGCAAAATGGTTTTTACAACACTTGCTTGATGGCGATCCAGCCAGTAATAATATGTCATGGCAATGGGTAGCCAGCGCCTTTAGTCACAAACCCTATTTTTTCAATCGGGAAAATTTAGAACATTATACTCAAGGAGTCTATTGTCGTCAATGTCCGCTTTATGGAAGTTGTGATTTTGAAGGCAGTTATGAAGAATTAGAACAGCGGCTTTTTCCCAAGGGGGAGTTTAGTAACAAGCCTAATAGTCAAAGTTGGCAGAAGGGTAAAAAAGGAAAATAAGTAGGTAGGCGTTGAAATTTATCGTTGAGGCAAGGCAAGAGGCAAGAGGCAAAAGGCAGTAGGAAATACAAATTTGCTACATAGGGCTTGCCGAATGTCAAAATGACAATCATTGCAAAAATGCTCCCTTTCCCTGAGCGAAGTCGAAGGGAGAAGTATATGGGGGTTTAGCACCACTAAACCCTTACCTGATCATTATTCATTTTTATTTTGCTAAATTCACGCAAATCTAGCCAATAACTCCTCACGAGATAACTGTAAAAGCAAAGGAGTAAATTCTTCTCTATTCATAGCAATGAGATGGTCGATAATTGTTGCTAACTGTGAATCAACTGCACCAAAGCGCACTTGTAAAATACTTTCAATCATAGCCCGTCGTTCTCTTTCTACACCTTCTTGTCGTCCTTCTTGTCGTCCTTCTTGTCGTCCTTCTTGTCGTCCTTCTTGAAGTCCTTGTTTTTTAAGTTCTTCTAATTGTTGTTGATACATTTCCGATAATTTCATAATTAACTCCTGATCATCTTGATCAATATCTTGTTCTTGACGCTGACGAGCCGATAACACAGCAATTAGGTTATTTACTAATTGTATAATATCCGCAAGAAAGGGACTATCATTTGCTAGTGCTTCTAATTCTTCTAATGCTTGTCTTTGTACTTTTCCTTTTCCTAATATCCGCAAAAACAGCGTTTCGGGTGTACTGGGTAGTTGATGAATCGCTACAACTACGGTTTTTAATGCTTTTGGTAAAAAATAGATGCCTTTTCCCCAGTTTATTTCATTCACAGTACCATTGAAGCTCTCTAGAATTTCTACTGATGCTGTAGGCGTAAGAATCCATAACTGGGGTAATTCAGCTTCATTAATTCTCGTCTCATTGCGTTTTGCTTGCCGTTCTAAGTCTGCATGAACGTCAAATAATTTACCCATACAACTGCGAATTTCACTCTTACTGACGGGATTACGAAATGGCTCAAATATGGCATAATTTGCCGCCATTTGTCCTAGTATTCCTAGTGTTTCTAAGCTTTGTGTGGGTTGGGGTGAAGGAATAAATAATACATCAATTTGTCTGACTTCTGCGGTGATATCTTTGCTGGTTTCTACTTCTCCGTAAGGTGTTAATAATTCTGTGAGATATTGTTTTGCGAATTGATCATGTATAAAACGAGTCATCAGATTTTAATTCCTGCTTTCATCCTGTTCATGCTTTAATTAATCCTGGGTGTATCCTGTCTCTCTAACGGGATAAGTATGACTCCAACGTCATCACGCAAGCTATAGCCATTTCTGACAAGTTTGGATCATGGCGTTATGATGACACAAGGGCTTGTGATACCAAACATTCCTAAGATTCCTAAGTAGTTCAAGAATTTTCAAGTAATTGGGGATCTTCTCTTAATAATGAATTTAAGGCAAAGGTGGGGGCGTTAAGTGCTAACCTAAAAGATGATATCGCTTGATCTCAGGTCTTTGACGACCGATTGTGAAAACTAGCTTCATTCATTAGGCGCAGCATGGTCACCACCGCAGAAAAAACAAACATAGGTTACATTACCCAAGTAATTGGTCCGGTTGTAGACGTTAAGTTCCCCGGCGGTAAATTACCCCAAATCTACAACGCTTTGACTATCACTGGCACCAACGAAGCTGGACAACATCTCAGTTTAACTGTTGAAGTACAGCAACTTCTAGGCGACAACCAAGTCCGGGCTGTATCCATGAGTACCACAGATGGTTTAGTCCGTGGTTTAGAAGTAGTTGATACAGGCGCTCCCATCAGCGTCCCCGTTGGTAAAGCTACTCTGGGTCGGATTTTCAACGTTTTAGGCGAACCTGTAGATAATCAAGGTCCGGTAAACGCGGAAACAACCCTACCCATTCACCGTGATCCTCCTAAATTCACAGATTTGGAAACCAATCCTTCTGTGTTTGAAACGGGGATTAAGGTTGTTGACTTGCTGACTCCCTACAGACGCGGTGGTAAAATCGGTCTGTTTGGTGGTGCTGGTGTTGGTAAAACCGTGATCATGATGGAATTGATCAACAACATCGCTACCCAACATGGTGGTGTGTCTGTATTTGCGGGTGTGGGTGAACGCACTCGTGAAGGAAATGACCTCTACAACGAAATGATGGAATCTGGGGTTATCAATAAAGATAATCTCAATGAATCCAAGATTGCTCTAGTGTATGGTCAAATGAACGAACCACCCGGAGCAAGAATGCGGGTTGGTTTGTCTGGTTTGACAATGGCTGAATATTTCCGTGATGTCAACAAGCAAGACGTATTGCTGTTTGTTGATAACATTTTCCGCTTTGTACAAGCTGGTTCTGAAGTATCCGCGCTCTTGGGTCGGATGCCTTCTGCGGTAGGATATCAGCCTACTCTGGGTACAGATGTGGGTGCATTGCAAGAACGGATTACCTCCACCACCGAAGGTTCTATTACTTCTATTCAAGCTGTATATGTACCTGCCGATGACTTGACTGATCCCGCACCTGCCACCACCTTTGCTCACTTGGACGGGACAACAGTATTGTCTCGTGGTTTGGCATCTAAGGGTATCTATCCAGCGGTTGATCCTCTGGGTTCTACTTCTACAATGTTACAACCCAATATCGTTGGTAGTGATCACTACGATACTGCACGGGCTGTACAATCAACCCTCCAACGTTACAAAGAATTACAAGACATCATCGCCATTCTTGGTTTAGATGAATTGTCTGAAGAAGACCGTCTCATTGTGGCACGGGCGCGGAAAGTTGAACGGTTCTTGTCTCAGCCTTTCTTCGTAGCTGAAGTATTTACCGGTTCTCCTGGTAAGTATGTGAAGTTGGAAGACACCATTAAAGGATTTAAACAAATTCTTTCTGGTGAATTGGATGCTTTACCTGAGCAAGCTTTCTACTTGGTAGGCGATATCAACGAAGCGATCGCTAAAGCTGAAAAGCTCAAGGGCTAATAGAGAGAGAGGGAACAGGGAACAGGGAACAGGGAACAGGGAACAGAAGGCAAAAGGCAAAAGGCAAGAGGCAAAAGGCAAAAGTTAATATTTTACCCATGCACTCTACCCCTTGCACCTCTACTTTCTTTACTGTCACCTGTCACCTGTCAACTGTCACCTAATTACTAAGTAGAAACTAAAAATATGACTCTAACCGTTCGTGTAATTTCCCCAGATAAAACTGTATGGGATGCTCAAGCTGAGGAAGTAATTCTGCCCAGCACAACTGGTCAGTTAGGCATCCTGACTGGACACGCACCAATGTTATCTGCTTTAGATACAGGTGTAATGCGTGTTCGTGCAACTAAGAATGCCAATTGGCAAGCGATCGCTCTTTTAGGTGGTTTTGCTGAAGTGGAAGAAGATGAAGTTACCATTCTTGTTAATGGTGCTGAACGTGGGGATGCTATTAATTTAGATGATGCCCGCAAGTCTTACAGCGAAGCACAAACCAAATTCAACCAATCTGCAACAGGGGATAAACAAGCCCAAATCCAAGCCAACCAAGCACTTAAACGCGCTCGCGCTCGTTTTCAAGCCGCTGGTGGTATGGTGTAAAACCTGAATTGGTAATTGAATTATTTGATATTGCATGGTGGTTGTATCCATCATGCAAATTTTTATACTTGTATCCTTTTTCAAGGATTTTTTATTAATTACTTATTAGTATTTGATACTTGACTAATTTTTGTTCATGTTGATAATAAAGTCAAGCAATGGAGCAAATGATTACTATCTGGACACAAGAAAAGCAGTCTGTTCTCAGCAAAATTACTAACTTAGAAAAGACATAGTGATAAGACTATACGGAAAATATGACAAACGACACCCGATTTGATGATATTTATACAAGATTGAATGATTTAACCCAGGATGTAACTAACCTGAAAATACAAGCTGGAACTATAGGGACTTCCCAAGTAGCTATAGTTACAACGCTGACTTTAGCCACTGGTTTGGCTTCTGATATGAAAGAGGTTAAAAGCGATATCCGGCAAATAAAATCAGATATCATGAATTTAGAAGCGAGTATAGATGAAATTTTGCGATTATTGCGTAGTCAACAAAATTAGCCATGAACTAAATCATTTTTATGCTGACACTGGGTTAATCTTATTAAAAACTTACATCAAGTTTAAGAAATCTACCTCTATCTAAATGAAGTGATAACTTAAATGATTAGTTGCCCAAAAGGGCAAAAATTATGAAAAGCTTTGCATCTTCCTTTGGTAAGAGTAAACACAATAAATTTGTACATTTAGCCGCATCTGCGGTAGCAGCCTTAGCTTTAGCAAGTGGTATAAATACTGCTAACGCTGCCACAATCAAAACACCCAAAGCAAAAGAAGTCATTTCCGTTTCATTTCAACCTAGTCAAACACAACCGAATATTAACCCGTTAGCAATCGGCGGAACTGAATATCAAGCAATGGGAATAGAACCTTTTGCACTCATCCCCTTGATTTTATTTGGCGGTGTAGTCATTTTCGTTCCCTTAGTATTTGGTGGACTGGTAGTTATTGGTGAACGGGAAGTGGGGATAGTAGTGAAAAAATTCGCCCTCACCGGTAAAGGACTACCTCCAGGGAGATTCATCGCCCTAAACGGAGAAGCGGGTTTACAAGCAGATACTCTCGCACCTGGTTGGCACTGGGGTCATTGGCCTTGGCAATATTCTGTGAAAAAAGAAGCAGTAGTTGTAGTTCCCCAAGGTCAAATTGCTTTAATTGTCGCCGCAGATGGGGCTTCTAACCCTCCAGAACGGATTTTAGGTAAAATTGTCGAATGTGATAATTTTCAAGATGCACGCAAATTCTTGACCAAAGGTGGAGAAAAAGGCCGACAAATGAGTTTTCTCACCGCCGGTACTTATCGTATTAACACCGCCTTGTTTAAAGTGATTACATCTGCTAACGCTAGTAGTCACGGCATGAATCCCGAACAGTTACGGGTGTATAGTGTTTTATCTGATAAAGTCGGTATTGTTACTACTTTAGACGGTTTACCTATTCCCCCAGGTGAAATCGCTGGGCCTGTGATTGAAGGACATGATAACTTTCAGAATGGGCAAAAATTTCTCAATGGTGGTGGGAGAAGAGGTTTACAAGAACAGATTTTACTTTCTGGTTCTTGGAACTTAAACCCTTGGTTAGTGCAAGTCGAACAAGTACCGATGACGGAAATTCCCATTGGTTATGTTGGTGTGGTAATTTCTTTCGTAGGACAAGATCAAGAAGATGTCAGCGGTGCAGCTTTTACCCACGGTAACTTAGTTAACCCAGGACACAAGGGTGTGTGGGTAGAACCACTTTATCCTGGTAAACAACCGCTGAACTCGCGGATTATGAAAATTGAGTTAGTACCGACGACAAATATTGTTTTAAACTGGTCAAGACGAACCGAACGTCATAGTTATGATGCCCAACTGGCTTCTTTAACTGTAAGATCACGTGATGGTTTCGCTTTTGATTTAGAAGTAGCGCAAATTATCCATGTTGGTGCTTTGGATGCACCCAAGGTAATTTCTCGCGTTGGTTCGATGCAAAATTTAGTGGATCATGTATTAGAACCAACCATTGGTAACTATTTCCGTAACTCTGCTCAAAACTGCACTGTACTCGATTTTCTCACAGCCCGCAGTGAACGACAAACGGAAGCAGCAGACTATATCAAAACCGCTTTACGTGCCTATTATGTTCAAGCTATAGATACATTAATTGGTGATATTCAGCCTCCTGCTACTTTAATGCAGACCCAAACAGACCGCAAAATTGCGGAAGAAGAACGGAAAACCTACGAAGTTCAGCAAATGGCACAAACCCAGCGTCAACAACTGGTGCGGGAAACGGCTTTGGCTAATATTCAACAGGAAATGGTTTCATCGGAACAAAGTGTGCAAATTGCCGAATTGAAATCTCAAGCTGCGATTAAAGAAGCTAATGGACAAGCGGAAGCAACCAAGCTAAAAGCCTTAGCAGAAGCGGAAGGTATCCGTGCTACAGGTAACGCCAAAGCCGAAACCTACCGCACAGGTGTGCAAGCTTTGGGAATGCAAGGATACACAGCTATGCAGTTAATGCAAATTATCGGCGATCGCAATGTCCGCTTAATTCCCGATATCATGGTAGGAGGTAACAATGGCACTAGCAACGGTTTGGTAGATGGTTTATTATCGATGATTCTCTGGAATCAAACTGGTCATAACCCAAATAAAACAGGTGCATTTCCACCACCTCCACCACCTAAGAAAAGTGAACCAAGTAACGGTAGTCAAATCATAGGTGAGTTGCCAAAAGAGTAAGTTCTAGAAAGTTAGTTTTGAGGAAGTTTTGCTAATACAAGAACGCTATCGGTTAGTTAAGTTAATTGGTGATGGGGGGGAATATCAGACTTTTCTGGCTGTTGATGAAAATCTATTTCCCCCAGTTTCTTGTATTGTGCATAAGTTTATTCAAAGTCAGCAAAAATCCACAGCATTTATTGACAAAGTTGAAAGATTACAAAAATTAAATCATCATCCACAAATTCCCAATTTATTAGCATTTTTTCAGGAAGATAAAGCTGATTATTTAGTCTATGAATTTATTCCCGGTGACAGTCTAAATACGATTTTAGCTAAAAACGGTGTTTTTCAAGAACCGCAAATTTGGCAAATATTGAAAAGTGTATTACCTGTTCTTGATTTTATTCACAGACAGCAAATTATTCACTGTCATTTAAAACCTGAAAATCTGATTATTAGAGAATCTATTTTTTCGGAAACATCAGATAATTTAGTGAAGTTAGCTTTGGTAAATTTTGCCTCTACTCAAATATTAAAAACAGCTAATAATTCCAGAGAACAAAAAATAATTGGTAGTCCTGAATATAGTGCCCCAGAACAATTACAAGGAAAACCCACCTTTAGTAGTGATCTTTATAGTTTAGGAGTAACTTGCATTTATCTACTCACACAAATTCCCCCCTTTAATTTATTTGATGTTGCTAATAATAACTGGGTTTGGCAAGATTATTTAACTCAACCAGTCAGTGAACATCTAGCGTATACTCTCAATAAATTAATCAATCATGATTTACAAACACGCTGGAAATCAACATCAGAAATCATCACTACATTAGGAATCAAAAATCCTCATCCGCGTTTATCTGCGTCCATCAGCGTTTCCAAAAATCTTACTATTAAACATAATCTTGATAGCCAAATCAACACCTTAGCATTTACACCAAACAGCCAAATTTTAGCCAGTGGCGATGATAGTAAAAATATTAAAATCTGGGATGTACACACTCAAAGATTAATAACTAATATATCAGCCCATAAACAAGCTGTAAAATCAGTAGCTTTTAGCCCTAATGGACAAATTTTAGCAAGTGCTAGTGATGATAAAACTATCAAATTATGGAATGTGCATACATGGCAAGAAATCATAACTTTAAAAGGACATTTACACGCTGTAAAATCAGTTGCTTTTAACTATGAAGGTAATATTCTTGCTAGTGGAAGTTGGGATAAAACTATTAAAATTTGGGATGTAAATACAGGTGCAGAAATTTGTACTTTAACAGGACATCAATTACAAATAAATGCAGTTGCTTTTAGTGCTAAAAATGATATATTAGCCAGTGCCAGTTGCGATCGCACTGTGCGCCTATGGAAATTACAATTAGATCAAAAATCACCAAACTGCCAATATCACTTGTTAGCGACTCTTTTAGATCATACTAGGGCAGTTTTAGCAGTCGCTTGTAGTGCCAACGGACAAATTTTAGCAACGGGTAGCGATGATAACACCATCAAATTATGGGACATTGACACTGGTGAATTAATCAGCACACTTTTAGGGCATTCCTGGTCAGTGGTAGGATTAGCTTTTACAGCCGATAGTCAAACTCTAATTAGTTGCAGTTGGGATAAAACAGTCAAACTTTGGAATGTCAGTAAAAAATCAGAAATAGCAACTCTCTCAGGTCATTTTGACTCAGTATCTACAGTTGTCATTAGTCCTAATTCACAAATAATTGCCACTGGTAGCAGAGACAAAACCATCAAACTGTGGAATAATTGGGAATTGGGTAGTAATTAATAATTACCAATTACCAATCACCAATTACCCAATCATCAAACTAAAACAATCAGGCGCTACCTGTGAAGGCCACTTCAGGAAACTTCAACTGCGCTTCTGCCATCGGGCGATTTCTGCCTTCTTCTTGCCAATAGTTAATAACTTCTGTTGCCTTATTCAGCAACTCGACGCGATCAACATCAGTAATCCAATGTTTGGATTCT
This sequence comes from Anabaena sp. UHCC 0451, assembly GCF_034931405.1. Classification (NCBI taxonomy): domain Bacteria; kingdom Bacillati; phylum Cyanobacteriota; class Cyanophyceae; order Nostocales; family Nostocaceae; genus Anabaena; species Anabaena sp. UHCC 0451. Next base: position 18,816 of record NZ_JAYGHA010000028.1, read on the forward strand.
AACTCTTTTTTGAGTTCTTCCCAAGCATCATTACGAGGCCAGAAAAAGTATTTAGTTAATGGGCTTGTGCCTTTACCGACAACTTGATCGACTGCTAAGGCCACGTTTTCATCTAACCAGAGAATTTTTAAGATAAATTTCGTCAATCGTACCTCCGGGACAAATCCGGTTATTACTTACTGGGGTTTGCGACCCCTTATTATAACTTAATATCTGCTAAATTGACCAATGAATATTCTTGATAGATGATGGATGATAAATGATTTTTGGCAACTAATTTACTAACTTACCAATATTTCCCGTACTAAAGCAGCTAACTGATCAGCACTATCAGGAACAGCGATCGCCTTAGCCTTCTCTCCCATTTTGGCTAAATCTGCGGGAGATTGCAACAATGCTAAAACTTGATTTTGCAATATTTCCGGTGTCAACTCTGATTGTTTAAAATTCAATGCTGCACCAACATCACTAAACACTGCTGCATTATAAGACTGATGATCTTCTGCTGCAAAGGGATAAGGAATCAAAATTGCTGGTGTACCACACACAGCCAACTCTGTTAAACTGCCAGCACCAGAGCGACTAATAGCTAAATTAGCTCGTCGTAACAAAGCAGCCATATTATCGTAAAATGGTAATGATATGTACTGAGGATGTTGGAGACTATCCGCGTCTGGATCTCGATCACCTGTTAAATGTACTATATAAGCACCAGCATCAAACCAAGCTGGAGCAGAACGACGCACCAACTGATTAACTGCCACAGCACCTTGACTACCGCCAAAAACCACAATTAAAGGCGCACCATCAGGAATAGGTATATCTAGACCATGATCAATTTCTGGCTCTAAAAATTGCGATCGCACAGGAGTACCCACACAGACAGTTTTAGCACGGGGTAAATACTTAGCAGCCACATCAAATCCCACAGCTACCGCACTGCACCAGGGTCCAAAAAAACGTGTTACCTTACCAGGTAAAGCATTAGATTCATGGAAAACAATCGGTAAACCCAGAGAACGAGCCGCAATCACCGCAGGACCGGCAATATAACCACCCGTAGTCAATAATCCTTGGAAATTGCCTTGTTTGAGAATGCGTCTCACCTGGAAAATTGCACCAATGAGCTTAAATAAGATTCTGACAGAGGAAAGACTAAAACCTTGTTGAAAACCTTCCACATCAATGATATTCAAAGGATATTGGCTGGGGACAAGCTGAGTTTCTAGTCTATTAGGGACACCAAGCCATTGAATTTCATATTCTGGTAATTTATCTGCCAATGCGATCGCTGGAAACAAATGTCCACCAGTCCCACTAGCAGCTATTAGTAATTTTAACCGTGCATTTGGCATTGAAAGCTCTAGTTCCTAAAACCATCGACATATTATAGTCATGCAATTAGTTTACTCGGAGTCATCCGAATTAGATCAAGTGCAACAATTTTGATCGCCTGGATAAAGCTATCGGTACTAATTCCAACCGATCCATTAAAATCAAGGTATCGCCTAATTTTGGACTTAATGCCTTTATTTATCCACAAATTCCTGACCTTTCGTGAGCAAATCAGTAAACTATTAGCAATGACCAATATTATTGCTTTATTAATGAAAAACACCAAAACATTAACTCTCAGTATTTCCCTGATGTCATTCCTAATGACACTAAATTTAACCAGCACGGGACAATTTGTTCAAGCTGCTAAACCAGAAAATGCCCCTCCCGCACTGAAAAACCTGATCACACAAATTGACACAGCCTCCAATCGAGGAGACGTTAAAGGCGTAATGCAGTTTTACAGCCCCAATTTTACCCATGGTGATGGATTAAACCGCCAAACGATGGAACAAGCTTTGAAGTCTTTTTGGCAAAGGTATCCTCAACTAAGATACAACACAAGGTTGCAAAGTTGGAAATCAGAAGGCAACAACATTATCGCTGAAACAGTCACCACCATCACTGGTTTACCTTCTTCTAACAGCAATAATCTAGCTCTCAATGCTACGATTATCTCCCGCCAGCGCATAGCAGGTACAAAAATCATGCGTCAAGATATTTTATCAGAACGCACCCAACTTACTTCTGGCAACAAACCACCTCAAGTGGAAATTAAATTACCACAACAGGTAAAAGTTGGTCAGAAATATAACTTTGATGCCATTGTCCAAGAACCATTGGGTAATAATTTCTTGTTGGGAAGTGCTATGGAAGAAACTATCCAACCAAGCAAATATCTCAACCCTACACCAGTAAATTTAGAATTACTAAATGCTGGTGGACTGTTTAAAATCGGACTTGCACCATCTAGTCCCGGACAACAATGGATTTCGGCGGTGATTCTTCATAATGATGGGATGACAATGATTACTCAGCGTCTACAAGTCGTGAAAAAGTAGGACTGATATGGGGGATTGGGGAAAAGGCAATTTTCCATCAGTCGCAATTATTTCTCAAATTGTTGTTAAACAGCAAAGGAAAATTCTCGCACTTTTGACCTTCACCCGGCCCCATTTACTGATTTTAGCAACCAGTATCAAGCCTATTCAAATATTTTTTTCTCAAAATTTGTTTTTTATTACAGTGGTCTACAAATGAAAAAATGCAAGGAGTAGAGAGTATGAAAACAGCTATTTAATACACTGCAAAAATTGAACTATCACCGTCCATCAGGATTCCATTTTTCAAGAGCTATGTATTTGTTCTGGACTAAATCTAAAGGCTCAATGATACCACTAGAACTGGAAACTCTCAACCAATAAACTGGACTAGTAGTTTTATCTGGGTGATTCTCAAACACTCTGACTATATAAAAAGGTGCTTTAGCAGTAGGCAAACTCTCTACAACTGCTGCAACACGTATATCTCCTTGAGAAAGGTTTTCTATTTCTTTGGCTTTGCGTTGTACTTGTGGCAAATTCCAGACAGAATTGAAAGCTTTTTGCTTGTCTATTTTGATGGTAGGAGCAGCAAGCTTCACAGCAGTAGCCGTCTTTGCTTGAGCTAGAGATGGTGAGTCAACTAAACTTTGGTAATGATGATTTTGATAAAAGTTATTGATCGCGTATCCTCCTACCAGTCCTATGACAAATGAAGCAATTAAATGGTAATAGCTGAATTGTTTCTGAGGGTAATAGCTAAATTGTTTCTGAGGGTAATAGGTTAATGGTTTCTGAGGGTAATAGGTTAATGGTTTCTGAGGGTAATAGGTTAATGGTTTCTTAGTGTTACTCCTAAGCATAGTGATGCACCTCTGTAATTGTGTAATTTTTATTCCTGTATAAGTATGATACCAGGGGTAAGACCCCCTATGTCTAGTCTTAACAAGAATACTGATGTTGTTGTACTTAGACAGATGAGACTTAGAACATAAATTTTTTACCCTCTCCTCTCACTATAGGAAGATCAAAAATAGCGATCCCCATATCATACCATCCTAATTGCCCGGCTAAAATTTGTAGCTAGGTGTCTTTTTACTGTCCAGCAAAGATCACCTTCTAGTCGGTAAAAGAATAACCATAAGGACTAAAGCGAAACCCCAGGGTAAACGTAAGTATTTAGCTTTAGCACTTGTTGATACATCGATCCCCGACTTATTTTATTTATTATCTCCATAAATGATAAATTGATCTGGTGAATCGGGGATCTTATCGCCTCACCTGAATTCTTACGGGGAAACAGAAATTTTTTTCTCTATCAGGTCTGATCAATTAAAATTGATAGTTAATCACAACTAAACCCTAGAAAACATTAATTACTTCCATGACCAAACAAACAAATACAATTATCGTTTTTGATATTGATGGTGTAATTCGTGATGTTGGTGGTTCTTATCGTCGCGCCTTAGCAGATACTGTAGAGCATTTTACTAATCAGGCTTATCGTCCTACAGATATAGATATTGATAATCTCAAATCTGAGGGAATTTGGAATAATGATTGGGAAGGTTCACAGGAATTAATTTACCGCCACTTTGTTAGCCAAGGAAATACCAGGGAACAACTGCAATTAAATTATGAACATATAGTCAATTATTTTCAGTCTCGTTACCGAGGTACAGACCCAGAAAACTGGAATGGATATATTTGCAATGAACCTTTATTATTACAACCGAGTTATTTAGAAGAACTCACACAAGCAGATATTAGTTGGGGATTTTTTAGCGGTGCTACTCGTGGTTCTGCTACATACATCTTAGAAAAACGCTTGGGTTTAAAATCTCCGGTTTTAATTGCTATGGAAGATGCACCCGGTAAACCTGATCCTACGGGGCTTTTTGCTACTATTAAGTTATTAGAAAATGGCAGTGATAAAAAACAAACGGTGATATATGTTGGTGATACAGTAGCAGATATGCACACTGTCGAAAAAGCCAAGATTTTAGATAATTCTCGCACTTGGGTAGGGGTGGGAGTTTTACCACCTCACGTACAGGAAACAGCAGTAAGAAGGGATGCTTATGCTGCAACACTGATGAAAGCAGGTGCAAAGATAGTATTTAATAATGTACAGGAATTAACACCAGGAAAAATTCAGGAGTGGGAAAGGTGATAAACTCAATTAGTATTCTCAGATTCTCAATGTAAATCAATTAACTCCAATTATGGGGAGATAAATTTAAAGATGTCTGTTTTTAAAGTGCCTGAAAAACCCCATCTATCCTTATTCCAGAAGATTAAATGGATTACTCACCCTGTGGAACTTCTGGAAACTTATGCTCAAGAATATGGTGACATTTTTTCTCTCCCAATTGGTGTAGGAAGTAAAACTCAAGTATTAATTAGCAATCCCCACGGGATTCAGCAGATTTTTACTGCTGATGCCAAATATTTGGATTCTGGTGAGGTAGCTGGAGTAAAACCGCCTTTTTTGGGACAACAATCACTGATTGCCCTTTCTGGAGAGCGTCATAAGCGACAACGCAAACTTTTAACACCACCCTTTCATGGAGAAAGGATGCTGGCTTATGGCCAGCTAATTGAAAAAATAGCTGAAGAAGTTACGAGCAAATGGACAATTAATAAACCATTTTTAGTCCGTTCTTCCATGCAGGGAATTACCTTTCAGGTGATTTTGAAAGCCGTATTTGGTCTTGAGAATGGACCTCGTTACGAACAACTAAGTAGACTTCTCTCTACAAGGTTGGAAGGGACAAAATCTATTTTTAGGGCAATTTTACTTCTATTTCCCGTACTGCAAAAAGATTTAGGTCCATTGAGTCCTTGGGGACGCTTGGTGGAAAATGAACGGCAGATTGACAAACTAATCTACGCTGAAATTGAGGAACGCCGTCAAAAACCTGACCCATCACGCACAGATATCCTCTCTTTAATGATGGCATCTCGTGATGAGGCTGGTGAGTCAATGACAAATGTAGAATTGCGAGATGAGTTAATTACTCTTTTAATAGCAGGTCACGAAACTACAGCAACTTCTTTGTCATGGGCATTATATTGGATTCACCATGAGCCAAAAGTATATAAGCAACTGCTAGAAGAACTTGATTCTCTTGATGATAAAGCTGATGTCAATACTATCCTCCGATTACCATATTTAGATGCTGTCTACAAAGAAACGCTGCGGATTTGCCCAGTAACTATGTTTGCGTTTCCCAGAATGGTTAAATCACCGTTACAGGTATTAGATTATCAGTTTGAGCCTGGTACAATACTTTCTCCCTGTATTTATCTCACTCATCATCGAGAAGATTTATATCCTGAGTCTAAAAAGTTCAAGCCAGAGCGTTTTTTAGAACGTCAATTTTCACCCTATGAATATTTGCCCTTTGGAGGTGGCAACCGTCGTTGTATTGGCATGGCATTTGCTCAATTTGAGATGAAACTGATTTTGGCAAAGGTGCTGTCTCGATGGCAGTTAGCATTAATTGACAATCAACCAGTACAGCCAGTACGTCGGGGTTTGTTGTTATCACCACCGGATAGTTTACGGATGGTAGCGACGGGGAGAAGACAGGAAAAACAGCCGACTCTCAATACTCGCTCTAGTTTAGGTTAAAAACTTGTATAAAGTCATTAAAATGAGTGCAAAAATTCTTCACATTCAAAGCAAAAATAGAACCCCTGCTAGTCTATTTGCAAACCTCCAGGATTTTAGTTATGAGCTAGGGGAGACTATTGACTCAAAAACTATTCTTGAGAATCCAAATATTAGCTTATATTGTCTAGACCACAAAAATAAACAAGCAATTTTTGTAGAAACACCTTTGGATATTGATATTTATGAGCCTCCTTTTCTTTACCTAGCTCAATATGAATATGCTCAAAGGCTAATTGCAGTTCCTTACGAAGAATTTCACCAACTAGCACAAGATATCCAAGATTCAATTGGGCAGATTATCATGATTTACTCTGTAGGGCGATGTGGCTCTACTTTGCTAAGTAAAGTATTTAATCAAGTAGATACTGTTCTAAGTTTATCAGAACCAGATGTATTTTCTCAAATTGTAGGTTTTAGAAGTCCTGATGGTAGTAATGAGAGTGGAATTGAAGAACTACTCAGAAGTTGTATTTGTCTTTTAGCCAAATCAACTGTAAACGTAAAAGAGTCATTCTGTGCAATCAAGTTGCGGAGTTTTGGCATTGAGGTAGCAGATTTGATACATCGCATCTGTCCTGAAGCAAAACTAATTTTTATGTATCGTAATGCTGAAGATGTAGTGAAATCATCTATGCGTGCTTTTGTCTATTTCAGTAAAATACTACCGATAATTGAACAAAATGTAGAACTGTATAGTCAATTTGTCCCATTACTTAAGGAGTATGCCAACTATATAGATTTTAAGGATTCTAAGGCAATTGATTTCTACACAATTATGTGGCTATCTGTGATACATCGCTACCTCTTACTTTATCAAGCAGGTATACCTATATCTGCTCTACGCTATGAGGACTTAACAGAAGATTCAAAACAGGTTGTCACATCTATTTTTAATTATTGTGGTCTACCAGAATCTGAAGCTTCTAATGCCTGTTTAGCATTACAAAAAGATTCTCAAAGTGGTTCTAACTTCTCTAGAGAAAACACTCGTGAAAATGAGAGTAACATCCCAGATATTTTAGAAATACAGGAAAAAATTAATGCTCTATTAGATAAACATCCAACAATTAAAACAGCAGATTTCATAGTTCCTAATACTTTGAAATTCTGCTGATCAAAGTTATGAGGACTATTTCAGAGCTAAAACAGGCTTACCAGTAGAAACAGCCTGTTCCACAATATCAATTGCTCGCTTTACTCCCCCTGCTTTCTGAATTGCTGCTTGTAACCTGAGAGCATTCTTTCTGTAACTATCTTCTGTTAACACCTTGTTAATAGCAACCTGCAAATTATCAACATTAACTTTCTTCACAGGAATAGCTTCACCACACCCAGACCAAACTATCCGAGAAGCTACTCCTGGTTGATCATTAGCAACGGGAATTGCCACCATTGGTACACCATTGGTTAAACATTCCAATGTGGTATTAAGTCCTGCATGGGTAATAGTTAAAGCAGCTTTTTCTAATAGTTGTAATTGTGGTGCATAACGAACTACTAAAGGATTTCCTGGTAGTCCTTGCAGAACTTCAGGATCAGCCGAACCACCCAAAGAAATTACAAGTTGTGCATCCAAATCTTGACAAGCTGCGGCAATTTTTTGAAAAACTGGTAATAACCGATTTTGTAAAGTTCCCATTGAAGCATAAATTAAAGGTTGTCCTGTTAATTTATCAAAAGGAAAATCAGCAACTTCTCTACCAATTGGACTGTGATATGGTCCTGTGAAATGAAAACACTCAGGTAATTTTGTCCGAGGAAATTCAAATTCAGCAGGTTGTTGACTGATTTGAGCTAGTTGAGAATAGCGTTGATTTGGACTAGAGAATACAGGTAAATTTTTCTCTAACCGGTAATCATCTACAACTTTTGTGATAGGTTGAGTTAGACGATTTAATAATTGATAACCTAATTTGTTCCGCAGTTTTACCCACCAAGCTGGGTTATAAAACCAATTTGTCATGAAGGGAGGAACACTAGTTTCTCGATTTAATACAACAGCACTGCAAATAGTAATAAAAGGCAGTCCAGAAACATCTGCAATTGTTCCTCCTTCTGACGTAACTTGATCTATTAATAATGCTTGTATACCTGCTTCTTTGATAGCTGTTGGTGCATATTTAAGGTTAACAATAGTACCTTGTGTTAATAGGTTAATGGTATATTTTAGTGCTTCCTGTCCGCTCAACTCTCCTAATTTATCAAAAGATGCTTTTGCTGACCCCTGGGGAAATTCAGATTCACCAATGATTTGAAATTCTAAACCTGCTGCTTGTGCTTTGGGTTGAGCATCCAGAACACCAATTAAGGTCACACGATGGCCACGCTGTTGTAATTCTTTTCCTAGAGGTAGCATTGTGTTCCAGTGACCAGTAGATGCTGGACACATTAAGCCATAATGAGTCATATTATTATTTTCTGGTTAATTACAATAGATGTATACCAGAAAACTGCCCCATAGATTTAAAGCATAGGTATTTTCGTTTAAAAGTGCTTACTCTAATTTTAAAAACTTATGTTTAACTCTCAAAAACCTTAAACTTCTCTTCTTCAAGAATCAGGATAGTATCAATTATGCCTTTAATTAGCCTGGTAGCCGCCATTTCCGAAAATCGGATTTTAGCCGATTCCACAAAAGAACATATTCATGTAGGTATTCCTTGGAATATTCCCAGTGATGTACGTCATTTTCAAGAAATTACTTGGCGACATCCTGTAATTATGGGTCGTAAAACTTATTCTACTTTTAATACACCCTTACCAAATCGTACAAATATAATCGTTACTAGAAATCTTGATTATCAAGCCCCCGGTTGTCTTGTTTTTCATTCACTATCCCAGGCAATTAAATGGACAGAAATGAGTGAAACTGAGGAAATATTTATTGCTGGTGGCGGAGAAATTTATACTGAGTCTATCAAATTTGCCAATAAGCTTTATTTAACTATTGTTGAAGGTGATTTTGTCGGCGATATATACTTTCCTGAGTTTGCCAATTTTGGCAGAGTAATTAAAGAAAAGCAGTTGCAAGAAAATGGCTTTAAGTTTAAGTTTGTGGAAATTGAAAGGTGCGTTAATCAGGTAACGCCACCTACAATCATTGAATAATGTATTTTGGGAAATTTCTTTATTTTAATTTCAAAAATTTATCCAATGCTGCAACCATACTAGGAGGCCAACGCCGAATATTTGTTACCCAATTCATATCTTTATAACGAGTATCAAGTCCGTAAGCTGCTACCCAGTTGCTTTCAGCTTCTCCTTTGTTACCTCCTACCCAATAAGCAGCGGTTAAAGCAGCACGCATATCAGCAAATTGGGGATATTTACGGACTATATTCCGCATTTCCCGAATGGCTTTATCTGTTTGATTAGTTTCATACAAAGCTAGGGCATAATTAGCACGAGCGAAAGCGAAATTGGGAGCAATTTCTGTAGCTTTTTGATAATCTAAAATCGCTTCTTCCCATTTTCCTAAACCTGTTTTAGCATTACCCAGGTTGTTGTAGGCCATCGCATCATTAGGATCTAATTCTAATACATGATTATAATCAGCGATCGCATCTTCCCATCTTCCCAATCCTTCTAACGCTGTCCCCCGATTTAAATAAGGGTCTGTGACATTAGGTGCTAATTCGACAGCTTTGTTATAATCTGTTAATGCTGCTGGCAATTTATTCTGACTCACACGAGAATTACCCCGATTACTCCACGCACCTGCATTAGTGGGAAACTTTTCAATAATCTGGGTCCAATAAGCTTCTGCTGTGACAAAATCACCTTTATTAGTAGCTGCAAAAGCTTTAGTTGCTAACTCATCCCCTAATTGTAACTCTTCTGGGGTAATGGTTTGGGTTTGTGCGATCGCTGGTGTACAAAAGCCAAACACTAGTAGTAGACTTAAGAAAATACAGATTAATTTAATCATTTAACTCTCTGTGATATGCAACAAAATTAATGATATAGCAGAGAACAGCTAACAGGGAAGATTTTCCAAGTTCTTATAAAATAATCAATAATAGGCAATTAGGGGAAATTGTGATGGTGAAAGCAACCACAGATAAAAAACTTACTTTAACAGAATTTCTCCAACTCTCAACGCAAGATGTAAACTATGAGTTTGTCGATGGTTATGCAGTACCCAAGGTGTCACCCAAATATTTTCACTCAGCTTTACAAAAAACTCTCTTAATTCTCTTGAGTATATGGTGTAAAGGGAAAGGTAGAGTTGTTCCTGAATGGGCAATTATTTTAAGACGTAAAGGTAAAGATTGGTGTCCAGTTCCCGATTTAACTTATATTTCCTATCAACTTTTACCCAAAACTTGGCAATATAATGAAGCTTGTCCTGTTCCTCCAGAATTGGTAATTGAAATTATTTCTCCTGGTCAAACTATGGAGGAATTTATTGATAAAGCCAAGGATTATTTTGCAGCAGGAGTTGCACGAGTTTGGGTAATTGAACCAGAAGCAAGGTCTATTAGGGTATTTTTCTCTGCTGTTCAAAGTCGAGTTTATACTGATGATATATTAATGATTGATAGTTTGTTACCTGGTTTTGAGTTAACAGTGAGACAGTTGTTTGTGGAAGCAGAATTAATTTAATTTTAGATCCCCTAATTTTAGATCCCCGACTTCTTTTATTGATTGTGTCCATAAATTATCAATTGATGTTAGAAATCGGGGATCTTAGTCCGCCTATAACAACGATAACTGCTCATTAGGTGGTTTAAAACCCATGTGTTGATAAGCTGATTTTGTCGCTACTCTACCCCGTGGTGTCCGGCTTAAATAACCAATTTGCATTAAATACGGTTCATATACTTCTTCAATGGTTTGGGTATCTTCTCCCGTCGCTGCGGCCAGAGTTTCTAAACCCACTGGACCACCATTAAAGTTTTCAATGATTACACTCAACATTTTTCTATCCGTCCAATCCAAACCGCAAGGATCGACTTGGAATAGTTGTAATGCTTCCGCTGCTACCGTTTGATTAATTTCAGCATGGGATTTCACCTCAGCATAATCACGTACTCGTTTTAGTAATCTATTTGCGATTCTGGGTGTTCCCCGTGAACGTTTGGCGATTTCTGTCGCTCCATCTGGGTTAACAGGAGTTTGTAATAATTCAGCAGTACGGAGGACAATTTTAGTAAGTTCGTCAACTTCATAAAATCGCAGTTTTTGAATTAACCCAAAGCGATCGCGCAAAGGTGAAGTTAACGCACCGACACGGGTTGTCGCTCCCACCAAGGTAAACTTCACCAAAGGTATACTTCTGATTCTGGCACTAGAACCCTTACCGACAGTTATATCTAAGCGATAATCTTCCATCGCCGGATAGAGAATTTCCTCAGTCATCCGTGAAAGCCGATGAATTTCATCAATAAACAGCACATCACCGGGTTTAAGATTTACCAATATCCCCACAATATCTCTTGGTCTTTCCAAAGCTGGGGCGCTAGTAATTTTATAATTTACCCCCATTTCCGAAGCTAAAATCATCGCCATTGTGGTTTTTCCCAACCCAGGCGGACCATACAGCAGCAAGTGATCCATCACTTCAGCCCTAGACTTAGCAGCTTTAATGGCAATATCTAGCACATCCTTTAAATCTTTCTGCCCGATGTAATCTGCAAATCGCTGGGGTCTAATACTCTCTTCTTGCTTACCTTCTTCATCAATAGCTGCTTCCGGTTGCAGTATATTTTCCTCTGTAGGTACTGACTCAGAAGGTGCTTTAGATGACTCTCTGTGCTGTTTTGCTTGTCCGTTGGGTTCTGGAGACTGTTTTTTTGAGGAGTATATCGCCATAATTCAGCTATCTTAACTTAGGGACTGGGGACTGGGGATTGGGGATTGGGGACTAGGGATTGGGGACTGGGGACTGGGGACTGAGGACTGGGTGGGGTGATGGGGAGAATAATCTATTATCTATTCACTGTCACCTGTCACCTGTCACCTGTCACCTGTTCCCTATCACCTAATTTCCCAATTGCCTTTACAATTTAAATTCCTAGCAATTACCAAAAATAGAGAAATCACTATGTTATCTAAAAGAATTTTACCTTGCTTGGATGTCAAGGCGGGCAGAGTTGTTAAAGGAATTAACTTTGTAGACCTCAAGGATGCTGGTGATCCAGTAGAACTAGCCAAGGTTTATAACGAAGCCGGTGCGGATGAGTTAGTGTTTCTGGATATTACGGCGACTCATGAAGACCGGGACACGATTATTGATGTGGTTTACCGGACTGCTGAACAGGTCTTTATTCCGCTGACTGTGGGGGGAGGAATTCAAACCTTAGAAAATGTTAAAGGTTTGTTACGAGCCGGGGCTGATAAGGTTAGTATTAATTCTGCGGCCGTCCGTAACCCAGATTTAATCAATCAAGCGAGCGATCGCTTTGGTAATCAGTGCATCGTTGTGGCTATTGATGCCAGACGTAGAATTGACCCCAATAATCCTGGTTGGGATGTTTACGTCCGTGGTGGTAGGGAAAATACTGGTAAAGATGCTTTACTGTGGGCGCAAGAAGTTGAAAAAAGAGGGGCTGGTGAATTGTTGGTAACAAGTATGGATGCAGATGGCACTCAAGCTGGTTATGACATAGAGTTAACGCGAGCGATCGCCCAAGCTGTCGAAGTTCCTGTAATCGCATCTGGTGGTGCAGGAAATTGTGAACACATTCACGAAGCTTTAACCGATGGCCAAGCCGAAGCTGCATTATTAGCTTCTTTACTACATTTTGGACAGTTAAGCGTAGCGCAAATTAAAAATTATTTGCAGGAAAGAGCAGTCCCAGTCCGTCTCTCTTATTGATCCCAACTCCAGTCACCAAGCACATCTATCTCAGGTTGAACAAAGTTACCCAAAACAATGTTAATATTATTTTACTAGTATGAAGAAATATTAAGAAATATGTTGATTCCTATTTTACTTTTTGATGTGGCCTTAGTGGCCTGGTCGCTGCACCTGATGGAGAAAGCCTACGAAAATAAAGAATTTTCGCTGATGTTAGCCGGTACATTGGTTGCTCTAGCTGCGGCCGCTATGTTAGTGGTCTACTTTTTGATGGGACACTGTATGAGCTATTTATTACAGGTATCCTAGAAAAAAGTTTAACAATTAGGCCGAATAATCTACATATATTGAACAATTAAGATCCCCTGATTCTTAGAGCAGTCGGGGATTTGATATATTTAATTTATGCTAAAGCGCAATACTGTTTCTACTATGTCTGATTGAACAATGATTATACTTTTTTAAACTGGGAATAGAGGAGCGGTAGAACCTGTTAACTCTTGGTATCGAATGATAAAATCTGCATCATGGCAGAATTTTACAGTCTTTAGCTGAATCTTTACCTCTTTGAGCAGGAGCGTCACATTTATTAATTCTCTTCATTGCTTCTACATAATGAGAATCATCTATTGCTATTTTCTCACATTTATCTAGGAGACTTTTGGAAAGATTTCCCAGGTGTTCAGGGAGATTTAGAGTTTTTATTATTTGTCCAAAATCATGGTTAAAATCAAAGATAATATTTGCAGCATTAACCATTTTCTCTCTTTTTAGTTCTGCCTTTTTTATTTCTTCTGTAAGTTCAATTTTGACAGTTTCTATGTTTTCTTTCCATATACAAACCAAGCATTTGGATCTTTTTGGAAAAGGATTAAACCCGCAGCTTCTAAACCATCTCCTGTAGTATGTTCAAAACAGTAAGCTTTTTCTTCTAAGAGAACTGCATTTTTTTCGCGTTCGTAAGCTCTTGACCAATTGTTTGGACAATTATCAGTTAAATGTTTGATTAATTGGTCAATATCATAGCTATTGAGGTATATATATAAGTCTCGAAACTTTTTCATCGCTTACTTTTTTCGTTGACTATCAGTTAAGCATAGATAACACGCAAAGAGTCTAATTCATTCGTATCAGTTAGAACTTTACCTAATAACTCACTGAAATATACAACTTCATAATTAGGTGTAAGTTCTTTTTGTAGTTGTTTCCATAAACTAATACCTTCTTCCTCAAAAGCTGCTTCTTCTTCTGGACTCAAATCTGGTGAATTACCAGGATCTTGCCAATTTAATGTGGCATTATAATCAGTAGCCCATTTTCTCAAATGGTTAATAGTTTCTTGGCTGAGGGGCAATCTTGCTGGGTCAATGTTACCAACTTTATCAGCATCTGCCCACCATAAAGGGTCGCATCCATAATCAGCCATTAGTTTGATTTTTATTGCCATAGCTATAGTAAATAGGGTTGGGACATAGATTTTTGCAAGATTACGAAAAAGCTAGATGTGTAGGGGTTTAGCTTATGCTTTACCCCTACCTATAGAATCAAATGATTAAGCCATTTTGAGCATACTCTGGTGGAATCATGGTAAGGAGGCGGGATTAGCTCCAACTATATAACCATTATCACCTACCGTCACTGCTATAAGCTGCTTTTTTCCATTAAAAATTACTTCATATATTTCTCTGGGAGGTTCTGCTGTTCCTTGATAACCAAGAAACGTTCCACTGGTTACAGCAGCAATAACAGCATTAGGGATTTCCTCCTCAGAAATTCCACGTCTAGCAAAATCCTCTTTATGCTCCTTTAAAATGTGCGCTAGTCCACTTGCTCTTTTAGTAACTTTACCTTCTTCTAAAAATACGATTTTACCATTTGCTTGTTTGGCAATCTTCACTATTTTGTCAGGGTTATGCTTAATGCCAGCCTCGCGTAGTGAAGCAAGTAATGCCTCTCTATATTCGTGCATAATTTTTTCATAATTTTTTAGTTTTAATCAATTATCAATATATAGGTTCTAATACTATCTTAATATCTAAGTTTTTGTCAAGTCTCACGGCAAATAAAACTAAAGGGTAAAGAGCATAGATGACTCCTTAACCCTTAATCTTATCAATTCACCTAAAACCTAAGCTCCTACAGATTCCTTAGCGGCATACAATACCTCAGCCGAGATATCTTTAAACCCACGTTCACGGGCAAACTTTTCGGTATTTCGCTTCACCTTCCCGCGCACAAAACCAGGAATTTTATTCAATTCTGCTTGTCCATCTTTTGTCCAATTCAAACCAGATTCCGCAGAAATTCCTTTGGTAATTACTTCCTTGGTATCGTGTCCACCAAAGATTTCTAAAAGGTGATCTTCCATTCCCAAAGTGAAGGAATTGTAGATTAAATCAGTGATTTGATTTGTGCCTTCATAACCCATAAATGGTTTGTAACCAATGGGGAAATTCTGCACGTGAATAGGTGCTGCAATGACACCGCAAGGAATATCCAAACGTTTCCCAACGTGGCGTTCCATCTGTGTACCAAATATAGCAGAAGGTTCAACGCGAGCGATCGCATCCCCAATTTCACCATGATCATCTGTAATTAATACTTCATCGCAATATTCGCTCACCTGTTCTCTAAACCAGTCAGCATCATACTTGCAATAAGTACCAGCCCACACCACATGAATCCCCATTTCCCGTGATAAAATCTTTGTTAAAGCCGCCGCATGAGTATTATCACCAAAAACCACCGCTTTCTTACCAGTCAAGTTCTGACAGTCAATAGAACGGGAAAACCAAGCAGCTTGGGATACGTGCAAAGTTTGTTCATTGATGAAATCTTCGTAATTAACCTCAGCACCTTGGGCGTTAATTACCTGCTGAATTTTACGGATACATCTGGCAGTTTCCACCACACCCATTGGCGTAATATCTACGTAAGGAGTCCCGAATTCTTCTTCTAAATATTTAGCTGTAGTTAACCCCAGTTCCCGATAAGGAATTAGATTAAACCAAGCTTGAGGCATAGTTTTTAACTCGTGAACAGACGCACCTTCAGGAATGACAGTATTTACCTCAATTCCCAAATCAGTCATTAACCGCTTCAATTCCGTGACATCGTGGTTATTGTGGAAACCAAGAGTAGAAACCCCAATGATGTTAACTGAGGGTTTAGCAGTTTTCTCTGTTGTTAATTCCCCTCGCTTCCGGGCTTTATCAATGTAATATTGGACGATTTGTTGTAAAGTCCGGTCTGCGGCTTGTAATTCGTTGTAGCGGTAATGGTTCACGTCCGCCAGCATTACGTCCCCTTTTGCTTCCAACTGCGCTCTTTCCACAAAGTTGTGTAAGTCTTCTTGCAAAATGCTAGAGGTGCAGGTGGGGGTTAAAACAATTAAATCTGGATGTTCTTCCGCATCTTTGCGGGTAATGTTATCTACCACCTTTTCTTGAGAACCCCGCGCTAAAACGTTTCTATCAACGACGCTGGTTGTAACTGGGGTGAAGTTTCTCTCCCGCGATAGCATGGAACGCATAACGTTGAAGTAATCATCACCGAGGGGTGCGTGCATGATGGCATGAACGTTTTTAAAAGAACTAGCAATCCGCAAAGTTCCAATGTGGGCTGGTCCTGAATACATCCAGTAAGCCAATTTCATCCTGTGTTCTCCCTTGACAAGTCAAATAACTATAAGTGCTTGATTATTAAATCGTTTCTGATTTTCTCAAACCTAACCGCGATGAACAAATAAGGTTTGTTGCGAGGTTATTTGGTGTGGGAGACGGTGAAACCTAGTTCCTGACTGGGTTATGGCTGATTATTTAAACAATATTTATGTTGTTTAAGTAAATAAATCTTAATAATTTGCAAAATATATTGGATCAAAATTAACCATAATCATGACGAGATTCTTGAACCATAAGATTATATCAAATCGGAACTCTTAACGAGTTTAGATGTGGCTTTATTGATGCGTTGTATTAATATAGAAAATCATGATCTGGATCAAAATCTGCTGGAACGGGTGGGGCATTTTCAAATAAACCCTGAAATGCTTTAATCCTAGATTTTCTTTTTGGTGTTTCTGGCATTAGTCCACTGGTTGGGGCTGTGGTATGATCAAGGGTATCTGTAGCTGGCCAGACTACGATTTCCATATTTCCAGAGGGTAAATTCACGGGTTCGATAATCAGCAAGTTACCAGATTGATCAATTTTTCCTTTGAGTTTGTATGCTTGCATGATATTTTTCATGAGACTCTGTTTATATATTATCTCGCGTTGAGCAAAATTCAATCTCTAAACTTGGGTTTAAATTATGATAACTACACTCATTGAACGAGAAGCAGAACCAATTTTAATTAGCGACTTAACCTGGAGAGAATTTAAAGCTGTTGAACAGCTAATTGAGCGCCCAGGGTTAAGGTTATCTTTTTTAGATGGAGTTTTGGAGATTCGGAAAATGCCGGGAAAAAAACACGAAACTATCAAAAAACGTATTGCTTCTTTAGTAGAAATTTATTTAGAATTTTTGGAATTAGATTTTACTCCTACTGGTTCTGTTACTTTAGAAAATGAATTTGAAAAAGTCAAAAAAGAAGGTGATGAATCTTATGAATTGGGAGCAAATAGAAAACATCCTGATTTAGTAATTGAGGTGGTTGTTAGTAGTGGTGGAATTAATAAACTGGAAGCATACAAACGGTTACAAATTCCTGAAGTTTGGTTTTGGATGAATGATGAGTTATTGTTTTATAGTTTAGGAAATAAGGGATATGAATCTGTTACTAAATCGCAACTTTTATCGAGTTTAGATGTAGATTTATTGATGCGCTGTGTTAATATAGAAAATCATGCTCAAGCACTGCGGGAATTTCGAGCAGGGATAAAAATTACAGGATAGGATAAAAATGAGATATTCTAAAATCCAATAAAATATAAATATAACTATCAAGTGAGTTTGTATGCTTGCATAATCTTCTTCATAAGACTCTGTTCCTATATTATCTTGCGTTGAGCAAATTCATTTTAATATACAGCATCATGGCTGCCAATATCTATCAATAAAATAACCATTTCTAATAACTCCTCATCTTCAGAAAAATTAAAGATAATTCTACAATCATAAGCAACGGAACAAGACCATAAATCTGCTAAATCTCCTCCTAATTTATGAGATTTCAAAGACGGTGTAAATGGATCATCTGCCAAAAGTCTTAATACGTTAATAATTTGATTTTTTAATTGCGGGTTTTTCTTTGTAATCTTCTTGAAAGACCTCTTAAATCCACTACTCCAAACAACTTCCATCATCATCTCCTAGTAAATCAGCAATCAAATCATCAACAGTTCCTCTCTTTGCTGTACCATCCTTAAAAGCTTGTTTAAGTTCCTCCGCATTAGTTAAAATTTCAGTCCTTCTTTTCTCACTTCGTTGCTTTTGAAGAAACTCAAATAAATACTCTCGATCTTCTGTGGGTAAACTTTCAATAGAATTAATAATTTCTTGTAAAGTCATCATAGAACCTCCTAACACAGTAAACCATAGTTTTGCTAGTTCTATTTTAAATCAGTCAAGGAGAGTTTGTTAGTTCCTCAATTAATTGTTCAGGGGTGAGAATTCGTGGTGTGATGACGGGAAAATCTTGAGGATTACGGGTAATAATCCCATCTAATTGATTAACTACCGCAGTGGAGTATTGAATAGCATCTTCAAAATCCTTAAAATTAGTTGTGAAAGCCATTGTAATTACAGCCTGATTTACAGTAGCAATTTGACAGAAGGTAACTAGCTGATTTAAATAAGTAAGCGTCCAATCTCGACCTCTGGCTTTACGGATAATGTAATACAAATCACTAACAGTTGAGGCTGAAATATAACCTGCAATTGTGCCTTGTTCAATTAGTGATAAAACTTATTCACTTGCATCCCAAAAAGGTTCTCTTTCCAAGGCATTATCAATAATGATGTTAGTATCTAGCAAAATTTTCACAAGTTATGTTTCTCCTTTAAATATTCCCATTTAGCTTGGTCTGGATCAAAATCGGCTGGAAAGGGTGGGGCATTTTCAAATAAACCCTGAAATGCTTTGATTCTAGATTTTCTCTTTGGTGTTTCTGGTGCTGGTTCACTTGTTGGGGTTGTGGTATTATCAAGCATCTCAGTAGCTTGCCAAACTACAATTTCTACATCTCCTGGGAGTAAATTCACTGGTTCGGTAATCAGCAAGTTACCAGATGGATCAATTTTTCCTTTGAGTTTGTATGCTTGCATGATGTTTTTTATAAGAGGATGTTTATATATTATCTCGCATTGACTAAATTGCATCGTGTATTTCCATAGCACAATCTTTTTATTTACACCAACTATATATTTATTTGTAGCAGTAGTCACTTGTTACTGTATTGAGTATAATTTATTTAATTAACCGCTTCTATCAAATATAAAAAGGTAATCATCCATGTCTGACGATTCCCAGCGTAATTCTGCTGTAAATGCGGCTGCGACAACCAATATTCACCACGTCAATTTACAGGATTTACCTTTAAGTACAGCACGTAGATTATATAAAGGTGGTGTTCGTCCTGGTGAACCTATTAGAACCAGGATTCAAGCCCAAGAGATGTTAGATAAGATTCCCCCTTCTCAACGTGCGGGTATAGATAGTCAAACTGCGGCGAATAATGCCAAAGATTACCTATCTGATAAGCACGCTAGTCACATTAAACCCCACAGTAAAGGGGGTTCTAATGATCCGAGTAATATCAGATGGGAGAATGGCAAAGACAATATGGCTCGTGGTGATAAAACCATGACTAGTCGGGAGCAAATGAGATTAAATGCTAAATACCACTTTGATAACTTAACTGGTGCTATTAAAGCAGGATTGCAAGCTGCACCAATAGGGGCGGCTGTGGGTGCAGTTACAACTGTACCTTTTTCACTTCTAACTCATGGGTTGCGTGTAGTTCGGGGGGAAATTTCTGCACAGGAAGCCGCTACAGCAACATTAAAAGATACTGTTATGGGTGGTGCAGTTGGGGGTGTAACAGCATTTACAACAGCAACATTAGCAGCGGCTTGTCCACCAATAGCGATCGCACTAACCACAGTAGCACCTTTATTAGCTGTTGTTGGTGTTGGAGGTATGGCTGTTGAGTTTTTCAGAATCTTAGATGATCACAAACAGGCTGTAAAAACCTATTATGAATCTTTAACTCGGACAGAATTAAGAAGATTACAAGAAATTGAAAATGAACTGATTTATGAACATCAGAAAAATCTAGAATTTTTGGCAGAAGCAAAAGCAATTAATCAAGAAATTACAAATCGTCCAATTGCACCGGGAATAGAAGGGGCTATGCAAAGGTTACATGAATCAGTAGCTATTGCTCAATCTTTAGGTCTTACATCAGCAGATAGTAAGTTATTGCCTAATTCTCAACCTGTTTACCTTCCTCCTAGTCATTAAATAATAAATCAAGAATTATATGATTTTGATATTACCTTTTGTAATCAGTGCTGTTGGTTTTGCTGTTGGTGCTGTTGCAGGTGCTTTTACTTCTCATGCTGTTGGAGAAAATGATAGACAAGCTGCTAAACATCACAGAAAAATTGCAAATGAATTAGTTGAGAAGCTTTATTATCTAAGCTCATTCAAGAAGGAAAAGCAACTGATAGCCATATTAAGGATTTTGAAAAGTTTTATATCATTAAATATGCAGAAAGAGATGAAAAAGGTAGGAGAATTATTCCCTTAGCAGAAGAAATTGCATCTCAAGCTTTAAAAGATAATATGATACTAACATTATCGTTAGATTTATTACCAAAGATGATGAGCCACAGTATCAACAAAGTTTAGCATTATTCAAAAATAAAAATATTTTTATTGCTGATACTGTCATTTTAGAAACTGAATGGGTTTTAAGGTTTGCTTACAAGTTTAAATCTTTAGAAATTTGTCAGGCTTTTAGAAAGATTTTTGGTTTACCTAATGTTTATTTAACTAATGAAAAGTTGATTTTACAAGTTATTGAATGGCATGAAAATGGTATTGATTTTGCAGATGCTTTTCATTTAGCTTCTAGTAATCATTGTTTAGAGTTTTATACTTTTGATGAAAAATTTATTAAAAAATCTCAAAGTTTATCTAATTCAACAGTAAAAAAACCTGATTTGTAAATTCATTAAATTAGTTATTATTACAGCAATAAAACCACTTGATAGGTTTCAGATAACTAAAATTTTACTCCTCCAAACAATTTTTTAAAATGAAAACAGACAGCATATTTTACCGATTATTTCAAGAAATACCCAGCATATTTTTTTGTCTAAGTTTGTAGCAAAGTGTAATATTTTTAAATTGAGGCAGAGCCTCATATATTTCATTACCTGTCAGAGACAGGTAACGAGAAGTAACTACTCACCTAAATTAATCGCTGGATTTCTTTTAAAAAACCCTCTTGGCATGAGTTTAAAACTTACTTGATGTCGTGGCATTACAGGCCAATCTTCTGGACGAGGAACGTGAGTTATACCCATTGTGTACCAGACAACAATATCTTCATTTTCCAAAGATTCATTATCAGCAATATATTTAGGTAAACCCTCTCCTGGTAATGTTTGATTAGGATAATCACCACCTGCATACATTTCAGAAGATTTATATTTTGTCGTCCAAAAATGATGAGTTGCAAAACCAGCTTTTTCTCTGATGTTTGCACCTTCCACTGCATACAAAATTGTATTGCTTCCTGGCATTAACATATATGCAGGTGCAACCCCTAAATGATTGTTTTTATCTGCACTCGCAATCATCCATTCTCGACTGTGTTTGATATCAGCATCACGCACGGCTTCGGTTTCTGTTTTCAATAATGTATCTTCAACAGTGATGGTATTTCCTAAAGGATTTTTTTCACTGATGGGTACAGAATTAACATTCATTTCCATGACATTATTATTTTGTCCATCAACGTCTAAATCTAGGCGATAATTGAAGAAGTGCTGATGATTGACACCAAAGATATTTTTAGCTAATAATCTTCCTAAAGCATTGCTAGATTGTTTCTCGTCAGATGTTCCTTGTGCTAAAACAATACCAGATAACTCATTTTCAATTTCTAAAGTTCCATCTTGATGAAATATCCAATTCAAACTATAATCATAATTGTCAACCGTTGTAATCATGTTCATGACTAATTCACGATTACGACGGAGATAATTTTTTTGGCTGTTGTAATTAAAATGCTTCCAGAGTACGCCGTTATCTCTTTCATAAATACCAATTACTCCGGGCATGGTATAAGGTTCTCCTTCACCATTAGCAAATGTGGCATTTAATAAAACGCCATTTTCAGGAATTTCTTGACCTAATTCTAGTTTGTTTGCTAATAAACCTATATTGTATTCTCCCACATCAAAGGCGTTACGAAATGACCAATTTGGATGAGGATCACCATAAGGAACTGCCATTTCTGAAAGACTGGCACGATATAAAACTGGTCTAATTTTTTCGCCATCATTATATTTAACTAGATACAAAACTAACCCTTCACGGGGGTGCATTAAATAACGAAATTGCCAACCTTGCCAAGTAATTTCGTTACCTTGAATTTTGAAGGTTTTACCTTCTGGTTGAATAATTTTTAATGGTTTAGGTGGTGGTGTTAATTTACTGAAAGCTTGAATGTCATAGTCCCAGTTTTCTTGAGAAATAGGAATTACACCATTATCAACGAAATTAGAAACTTCCTCTTTATTTAAATCAACTGTAACTAAAACACCTTCGATGGGACGTGAGTAATAATTCCAGTTTTTACCTTGATAATAGGATAAGGCGCGACAAATACGATGATTGACTTTTTCTTCGGCTTTGGTGAGTATTCCTGCTGACCAACAAGTAACTTCTACTTCGTTAAAATCTTTGATTCCTCTTTTTCGCATCGCTGTTTGCCAACGGGGATCAGATTTCACTACTTCCCTTACTAATTGATAATCTGGGGGTAAAATAGCGGGTTGAACATGAGGTATTTCTTGCCAGGAAGTTAGGGTTTTGCTGTTTAAGTTAACTGTTCCAGTGAAGGTTTTATTGAGTTCGCGTTCATAAACTTGCAAAAAAACCTGACGTGAAAATTTTTGGTCAGGTGTAAAATTCAAGACTTGTTTTTTATCGGGTTCTTGTAAAGTTATCATGGGAAAAAATGCTGTATCACTTAATGTTTTTTCCCGTTTTAATACTTCTACTGCGGTGGTAATTTCGGTTTCTGTTAAGGGGTTGAGGGGATGGTTTACTGATGCTTGAGCAGATGCAATATTAATAAATCCCAAGTTTAGAGAAATACAAATAACTAAGGAAATAGTCAGCCTAAATAGGGTTTTTGGTTGGGCAATATTCCCACACCACAAGAATATATCATTTGTTTTTGGGAAATGCAAAAAAAAATTGAGCTTTTGTATCATATTGTTTGAGAATTAAGCACAGTTAATCAATATCTATTGATTTCAAAACTCTCATTCAAAAACAGTATAATTAACAAAAAAAATGAATAAAAAGATCCCCGACTTCTTCAAGAAGTCGGGGATATGGGCATTAAATATTAAGTTAAGCAGTAACCAATCTCCGCAAAGATTCAGCCCGACGTTTAGCTGTGGCGTTATTAGGTGCAAATTTTAGTGCTTCTTCATACATTTGCAGCGCCTGAGCAGTTAATTTTTTCTTCTCGTAAGCATGACCAAGATTATTCAAGGCGCTGATATAATCAGGTTTTAATCTCACTGCTTCTTTGTACTGCTTAATTGCTAAATCATATTGTTCCTGAGCAAAGTAAACATATCCTAAACCATTGTAGACTGGAGCAACAGTTTCTTCTCCCTCTTCTTCAGCGGCTTTGAGTGCTTTTTGAAATAGGGGTATGGCCTGGGTAAAAACTTTTTTTTCTGAATAAATACTGGCTAATTCGTAATATTCTTGAGCAGTACCTTTTTCTTTTGTTAGTTTGGTTTTTAGCCGGGAAAGGGAATTTTCAAGTTTGCGCGTTTTGAAAATTTGACGAAAAACACTCACACCTGCAAATAGGAGTAAAACGACGAAAATTGAGAGATAAATGATTACTAGGTTGTTATCCATTGGCTGCAAATACAAATATTAAACGTCTTTTCTCTATCTATTATTCAGCTTTCTGGGAAAATGCGGAAATAAATAAATTAAGATTTAACAATAAAAGTTCATAAATTCTGAATTATTAATTATACATTCTAAATTATTTTAGTTTCCAATAGTCTGTACGTTCTTTGAGCCAACCTGTGACTGTATAACGAGCGATCGCTTCATTTACCCATCTTCTTAATCCATCATACTGCAATCCTTTGGGCATGACTACAGACAAAGGTTCTGTTGATAGTTTGCTTGACAATATTTGATACTGTGGATATTCTTGCACCCAACCGCTTAAAACGCTGATATCAGCCGCAAAGGCATCCGCTTTACCGCTTTCTATTTGTTCTCTTCCTTGGGTGTAGGAATTAACACCGACTAATTCAGCATTAGGTATAAAGTATTGTATATATCTTATGGTACTGGAGTTGTTGAGTACGGCGATTTTACGTTTAGATAAATCTTGTAGCTGTTTAATATCTGTATTTTTTGTAACTATAGCCGCGCCATCATAATAGTAAGGAACACTGAAGCTAACTATGCGTGAGCGTGATTCAGTGGCTGTGACTCTGGCGATCGCCAGATCAACTTGATGATCAAAAACAGCAGGTAAGCGATCGCTATTAGCTACAGGTTGCAATTTCACAGCATCTGCTTTACCTAACAAATCAGCTGCCAAACGCTTGCTTAAATCAATCTCTAACCCTTTTAAATTGCCGTTATCATCCCTAAATCCCAAAGGACGGAGATTATCCTTAACAGCCACAGTTAGATAACCACGCTGCTGAATTTCTGGCATAGTTGCCGCAGACGCAACCAGATTTATTTCCCCAAAGCACAGGCAAGAAATCAAGCTGAAAATCAAAATCAAGGTAGCGGATAATACCAGATGTAACTGATTCATAATTGACCTTCGTTTATTGATGAGACGCTGCGATTTAGCGATACGCTCCTATTAAAAATTCAAAACTTTTAACTTTGTTTAATTTTGAATTCCCCGAAGGGATTATCTGTTACATCCGTTATTCATCCGTTGCCACCTTTATCCTTTCACCGAACTGGCCAGTTCTGCAACTTTAGCGAAGCTTGCAGGATCAAGAACTGCCAACTGTGCCAACATTTTGCGGTTTAGTTCAATGTTAGCTTTTTTGAGATTACCAATTAACTGGCTATAGCTCAAACCATGTTGTCTAGAAGCTGCGTTAATACGGGTGATCCACAGACGACGAAAATCGCGCTTTTTCTTTTTGCGATCGCGATAAGCACTGCGGAGTGCCTTCATCACCTGTTGGTTAGCGGTTCTAAACAAAGTTGAGTGAGAACCACGAAAACCTTTAGCTAATTTGAGAATTTTATTGCGGCGTTTACGGGCTACATTACCGCGTTTTACACGAGTCATTTCTTACAGTACCTGAAGGATTTACAAATATGGAAGCATTAAGCGCACGTTTTCTTCGTCCCGTTCATGGACAACTGCCATTTTTGACATATTGTTCTTTTTACTAGAGGATTTATGTTCTAGCAAGTGGTTTTTGAAAGGTTTACGACGTACAATTTTACCGCTACCGGTGGCGCGGAATCTTTTCGCTGCTGCCTTGCGAGTCTTGAGTTTAGGCATGGGATTGCTTTGAATCGACACAATCCACGATTATATACCAAGAGAACTCAATTAACCAACAATTCCTAAGATTTGGGAGATGGGGAGATGGGGAGATGGGGAGAAAGATTTACCTTCTGCCTTCTGCCTCCTGTACGGGCGAAGCATTCGGTTGATCAATTCTCAATTTTTGCCCAATACTGAAGTCCGAATGCTTCGCCCCTACGACTCCTGCTTCCTTTATTTTTTCAAAGTCGCTGCAACCTGGGGATCTAAAACGATGCGTGAACCTGTACGATCTACATGATAAGTCCAAAATTGATTGTTAACACTGAGAACCACTTCCCAACCATCAATAGGATCATATTGCTGAGTACAGATTTCACCAAAATTAAATGCACAGGAATTACTAAAAGTTTTCTGAACAGTACGAGTAATTTTGATAGCGGTAGTTTGCAAACGAGAACGTTGATAAGCATCAGTCAAAACTTTTTCAGCGATCTTTTCTGGTAATTTAGAACCCTCAGTAGCCTTAATTTTCGGATCAAGAACAATTTGCGAACCAGACTTATTGACATGATAAGTCCAAGATTCTTCTTTCACCTTCACAACCACTTCCCAACCTTCAACAGGATCATACTGTTGAGTACAGACTTCACCAAAATTGAACACACAAGCATTACTAAATATTTTTGATGTAGAACGAGAAATTTTTAGAGAATTCCTGAGTACACCAGCACGCTTAGTAGCATCATTCAAAACTTTATTAGCAATATTTTTTGGCAGTTTAGAAGCATTAAAAAAATTCAGGTTCGGTTCAATGACAATTTGCGAAGCTTGACTGACATGATAAGTCCAAGATTGATCTTTAACCTTCACAACCACTTCCCAACCCTGAATAGGTCTAAATTCTTTAGTGCAAACTTCCTTAAACTCAAAAATACAGCGGTTGCTAAAAGTTGTAGGAGTGACTTTAGAAATTTTCAAATCAGGTATTTTCACACCAGAACGAACAGAAACATCTCTTAGCAAAGCCGCAGAAATATCTCTAGGTAAAGTATTTTGGGCTATTTGTGTTTGTGCTTGGCTAGGAATAGCCACAGATGTATTATTATTACTGACATCAACTGCACAAGCCAGCAGACTACTCAAAGCCAAAGTTAAAACAATTGATTTCGATAATTGACCGTTATTCTTGAGATGAGAAAGTAACATAATGTGTTTTCTACCTAATTATTGAAAAGATATATAGCGATCCTATTTGAGTTGAGAACTTATTGGTGAGGGAAGGGAACAGGGAACTGAAAGTGTTCATGAATCATTTAGGATTGCTATACAAAGTTATTTACTATTTTTAGTTTAATTTTGTTCCCCATATTCCAACCCAGTGCTGTTAACATTTTTTCTTCTCTCTGTGTACTCTGTGCCTCTGTGGTTCGTTAAAACAGGACTTACGCAACTGGCACATTGGTAGGGTGCGTCAGACTGCATAAATCCTGCAAATAAACAGATTATTGATATCTGACGCACCCTACAACAAATTTTTGGTGTGACACTTGCGTAAATTCTAAAAAATTTTTATCTTCATCCAGTTAATACAGATGAATTCATCACATTTTCAAAAAACTGTCGTTTTAAAGCCGCAAACACCGGACAAGGGGCTGAAGCTTGCAAATTATGCGGTTTACTCCATGTAAAGGGTGCTTGTTGTGCCGCAGACATCCATAATAACTTTTTAGCCCTGGTCATGGCAACATAAAGTAAACGGTATTCTTCCGCCATTTTCAGATATTTTGCATCTTCCCAAGCTTGGCTAATATTGGGTATATTTTCTTCTTTGTGATGAAGTGCAGCACGAATTTGGGCACGTGCTACTTCTGATAAAGTAAAATCTCCTAAAAATTGACATTGGGGAGGAATCCAAAATTTACCAGGAATTAAATTTTCATGTAAAAAAGGCAGAAAAACATAATCCCAATCTAACCCTTTGGCTTTGTGCATGGTGATAATTGTTAGTTGACCTTTTTTGGTATATTGTTCTTCTAAGTTGTCAATATCGACTGGTTCAAACCGTTCAGAATTAACAATTTCACTTAAAGCCGATAACATTGTACTCCTTGAGTTGTTACCAAAAATTTGCAGGTTGACCCGTTCTGCAAGTTTGTCTGCTGTGGCTAATTCTGCTTGGTCATAATTTAAGGTTAAGGCTAAAAAAGAAATAATTTGATATAGGGGTAATTCTAACCGAGCGTGAAGCAAACTTCGACATAAATGAGCAGCTTTTTGTACTGTCTCTGTTTGGGGAGTTGCTAATGGTCCAGGATATAAAAATTCTTCTGGTAAACTAGCGAGTGTGTTAATATCTTGGGTGGGAATTAATTGACGTTGTACGAGAACATCGAGAGTAGCTTTTAATTTTTCGGGAGAATGGGGGCGATCGCAAAATTGCAATAATGATAAAATTTCTTGGGGAACATGAGAACGTCTTTCTCTTTCTCCCACATCATAAAGTTTAATATTATGTTCTTTACATATCGGTTCTAAGGCTTCTGCTAACCATCTACCTTGACGATTTTCTCGCACCAATACAGCAGCACAGGATTGGGAATTGTGCTTAAATAACTCTACAACTCTCTGGGAAAGTAACTCAACTGTCTGATGAATATCACGAGGACTATATAATTCTAACCCTTTTCCCACTGGTGCAGGATTTGCATCTGGTTGAGGATCATCAAAATTAACATCTGCAATTTTTTGCTCTAAAAATGGTGTTTGTTTCTTGCTATTTGTTGTTGACCATTGACTATTTACCCATTGCAAAGCAAAGTTAGCAGCATCAATAATAATCCGGCTACTGCGTCCAGCTTGATTCATTGTTGCTAGTCGTTCATCAACATCGCACTTTTGACAAAAGTCACGAAAATAAATCGGATCAGCAGGAGTAAAAGTTGAGTTAATCGCTTGGTTAGGATCACCAACTCTGACTAAGTTAAGTATTGATTGATCTGAATTATTTCCGTCTCCCTCACTAGCTAATATTTCTAAAAGTTGCGTTTGTAGTTGGCTAGAATCTTGGGCTTCATCTTCAAAAACGGCGAAAATTTTGTTTTTTTCAATCCGTAGGGCGCTATCGTTTTCTAATACCCGCAATGCGGCTAAAATCATATCATCGTAGTCAATAAAATCCTGCAATTGCATTAATTTTTGATATTCTTCATACAATCCTGCCGCGACACGTAAAATTTGATATGGGTCTTTGCTTTTTTCACTCCATTGATAAAGTTTTTCTGGTAATATTCCCGAACTTTTAGCTTCATGAATCACGGTATAAGCCAAATCTGGTAATACTTCAGTTCGCAGCACTGACTGACGACGCAACTTTTCTGTTTCTTCTCCGTCAAATTGTTGACCTTCTAACAAACGGCGATAAATTCCGGGATGGTTATTTATCCATTTTTCTACCGCTATCCGAATGAAACGATGACTTTGGTTAGGAGTAATTAATGTGACATTTTCTAACTGCAAACCCGATAAATCAGGATGACGACTGGCTATATTTAAGGCTAAACCGTGCAGGGTGTAAACAACAAAACCAGTTTGTGGTAAGGATAATTCTTTTAACTTGGTGCGGATTTTGAATTTCAGGTTTGCAGCAGCGGAACGGGTAAATGTGACAACTACCAACTGACGGCGATAACTCTTACCTGTGGAAATAGAACGCTGATATTGACGCGCTATAGCTATGGCCGCCGCCGCCGCCATTCCCGTAGATTTACCCGCACCAGGAACAGCAGATACAGCCAATGGTCCGGTTTTCCAGTCAGCCATTTGCTTTTGTCCAGGTCGCAATTGATCCCGAATTTCGTCAATCTTTTCCCCTAACCTAGTCACAGATGATGGTTGAATCTCTCCTGATCCCAGGATTTCTTGAGGATATATATCTGTAAACTTATCTTCTGACATATTAAAATTTAGACTTTTTTGTTGTTTATAAGGGAGAAATTAAAAAGATTGATTTACTATTTATGTGCCTTTATTTATATTTCCGCAGATGCCATTCCCAAAATTAATATAAATTGCCAATAACTACAGAATGATTAACCGTAAACTTTATCTACATTATCTGGGTTTAATTTGTGCTATGGCACTGGGAGCTATTTTGCGGTTTTGCTATTTGGACTTAAAACTCCTGTGGTTAGATGAAATCATTACCGCTATTTTTAGTTTGGGTAAGAATTATCTTGATTTACCTTTAGATGTCGTCTTTCCTCTCCATCAGCTACAGAAAATTTTTACTTTGAAATCTGGGGTTAGTTGCTCAGAAATTGCAGAAAATTTGGCTAATTATTCCACTCACCCACCGCTATTTTTTTGCGGAATGTACCATTGGTTGGGTTGGTTACATTCGCTGGATATACGATGGGTGACAAAATTGCGATCGCTCCCGGCTTTATTTGGTGTAGCTACAATTATAGCTATTTATGGTGTTAATAGTATTGCCTTTTCTCCCACATCGGGAATTATGGCAGCATTGTTTATGGCTTTATCCCCCTTTGCTGTTTACCTCTCTCAAGAAGCAAGGCACTATACTTTACCTATGCTATTAATTAGCTTATCATTATTTTTACTTATCCAAATTCAACAAGATATCTTGGCAGGGAAAAGTTCTAGATTTTGGATCTGGCTATCTTATACGATTATTAATAGTTTTGTCTACAAATCTTCTGATTTATCTACTCTTAGTAACAAGATTCCTCAAGTTTCTACATCTCATATATCTCAGTTGAATTTATGGTTTGTCGGCTCAAGTATGAGAAAACAAGATTTTGCACCACAGTTAGCACTCACTCATCAAATCATTTGTAATCTAGATCCTAACCATCACCATCGGATCGGATCATATCCCTATCAATTTTATCGCTGTGATAATAGGAAATAGGGTAAGTATTCAGCTATAGCAATCGGTCATATCCAGATCCCCGACTTCACCCGATCAATTTATCATTTATGGACATAATAAATAAAAGAAGTCGGGGATCTTATCGCCTTACCTGAATTTTTACGAAATAGGAGTCAGGAGTTTTTTAATAATTTCTTCCCAGTCCCCAATCCCCAATCCCCAATTACCAATTACCAAAAATTATTCATCAATCTGCCAAGAATCCTTGTTAAATTCTTCATCGAGAACTTTCTTAGGACGTAAAATGATGATAATTTTTCCTAACAAAGTATTTTCTGGTGCGATGTCAAACCACTGAAAATCAACTTCTCCAGAATTATCAAAGGCAAAGTAACTAGACGTATCCCAATCTCTTTGAGCGCGATCTATCACGATTAAAATTGGTTCTATGTACGTTTGCGTGGGGCTAGGGAAAATATCGCTACTAGCAACAATTACGACCGGATCTTCCGCAGCCCGTAATATTTGCCAACCTGGTAAGGCTACCCAAACTTGTTCACCAGTATATTTAACCATGCGAAATGGTCCAACTTCTGTAATTATGGGTACAGCTTTGACATCTTGTGGTGTTAATGGTAATTCACCCACTACAGGTACAATTCGCGGTAATTCTTCATCTGACTCTAGACGGAAAAAAGGCAGAATTGGGGCAGGACGTTGGGGAACTACGGTAAAATCAGTTAATAGTTGTTCGATTTGTTTCCTAGCTGTGGGGGAGTGAACAAAGCGTAACCCCTTGGCAATTAAGCGCGATCGCTCTTGTAAATCTGAATTTTGTCTAGCTAGTTTCCAAGCTTGATAAGCGACTGCATCCCCTGGATGTTGCACAAAACCTTGTGGTGGAATAGAAAAGCGAGAAAAATCTTTAATTGCTTTAGCGATCTCTCGCGCTTCGTCTACATCGAGTTTATGGATAAAAATCAGATCAGCGGCGGCGGCGCGGTCTTCTTGAGTCAGTAACCGCAGTTCATAGAGAATATCACTAGCTCTTGTACCGTAGTATGCCCGTGTTGCTTCGGATGCGCCAAACTTTTCTAAAGCACTGTAAACTTGAGAGCCAACAATCACTTGATTTTGTTGAATTGGCTCAAATCCAGTGGCTTCAAAGATTTCTTGGGGATTATAACCGTTTTTTTGTAGATAGGCGATCGCCACTCCCCATTCCACCCAGTTACCTTGTTTTTGTCTTAGTTTGACTAATAATTCTTGTGCTGTATCATTAGCAGCATTGTCAGTATCTTGAGTATTGGATGTTAGTTCAGTCATAATTCTGAAGTACAAGCTTCAATTTAAAATATGTTACAGCTTCATCTGAGCAGTAAATCTCATTCTAATCTCGAAGTGCCTGTACAAAAATATTTGTGTTAAGTCACTGACGACCAGGATGCTCAAATCAGCCTTGAATGGAATATAACAAAATTCTCAAAAACATATAAAGAAACTTATGGATAACCCCAATCTCGAAATTGATCAAGTGCGATCTCAATTGAGTAGCCGAGAACGTCCAAACAAACTCAAAATTCTGGTAGTTGATGATGAACCAGATAATTTGGATCTACTTTATCGCACCTTTCGCCGTGATTTTAACGTCCTCAAAGCTGAAAGTGGTGTCAATGCTCTGGAATTGTTGGCACAAGAAGGGGAAGTAGCAGTAATTATCTCCGATCAACGGATGCCAGAAATGAAGGGAACTGAATTTCTGAGCAGGACTTTACCACAATTTCCCGATACAGTCAGAATTATCCTCACCGGATTTACTGATATTGAAGACTTGGTAGAAGCCATTAATTCCGGTCAAGTTTTTAAGTACATCACCAAACCTTGGGACTCTGGAGAACTCAAGGAGGTGGTGCAAAGAGCCGCTGCAACCTATGATTTGCTCAAACAGCGAACAGAAGAACTACGTCGCGCTAATGCCCAAATGCAGCTTTTGACTGTTTTGGTAGAAGTAACTCAAGCTGCTTCTAGCTTAGAGGAAATTCTAGCTCCCATTGCTAAAGCCTTTAGTGAAACTTTTGCTGCTGATGGCTGTATTGTCCAAATGATGACAGAAAATGCGCTGCTTGGTACTCAGGGGGTTTACAGTAAAACTGGTGTGGTTGAAAATTGGCTCTCCCAAGATCCACTCTTCAAAACAGCGATCGCCACTGGTGAAATCCAATCTTCTTTAAATATACCTAAAGACCCTAATCTTAATAATCTTACTCATTACCAAGCTGCTGGAGTCCAAGCACATTTAATTATCCCGATTATTTATCGACAGCAAATGTTAGGGGTATTATCGCTCCAGTGGCAACAACCTTGTACTTTAAGAGCAGATGAACTTAACCTTATTCATCTGTCAGTGCAGTTAGTAGCGATCGCTCTTTTCAGTAATTGCAGCAGGTGAAGGGGAACTGGGAACTGGGGACTGGGGACTGGGGACTGCTTACTGGTTACTGGTGACAGCATCAAAAGTCTTTTATCAATCTAAAATCTAAAATCTAAAATCTAAAATCTAAAATCGGATGACCAACTACCAAGCACCCATCAACAACGAAATTCGTAGTATTTTTGACCGGATAGCCCCAGTGTATGACCAATTAAACGATTGGTTAAGTTTGGGACAACACCGGATCTGGAAAGAAATGACAGTCAAATGGAGTGCAGCTAAACCAGGAGATACCTGTTTAGATTTATGCTGCGGTAGTGGTGATTTAACTTTTCAATTAGCGCGACGTGTGGGAGTGACGGGAAAGGTTTATGGTGTAGACTTTTCCTGCAACTTACTCGCAACCGCCAAAGAACGCTGCCAAAAATATTACCCCCAACCTCCCATCACTTGGATAGAAGCTGATGTCCTCAATTTACCCTTTGAAGACGATCAATTTGATGCCATCACCATGGGCTATGGTTTAAGAAATGTTAAAGATATTCCTCGCAGTCTCCAAGAAATTTATCGTGTCCTCAAGCCAGGAGCAAAAGCGGCAATTTTAGACTTTCATCGCCCTAGTAATGCCATACTCCGCACTTTTCAGCAGTGGTATTTGGATAATCTTGTTGTTCCCCTAGCCACTAATTTAGGTGTGAAAGAAGAATACGCTTATATCAGTCCCAGTTTAGACCGCTTCCCCATCGGTCAAAAACAAGTAGAATTATCACAAAAAGCTGGTTTTGTCAATGCCACCCATTACCCCATTTCTAACGATATGATGGGAGTGCTAGTAGTAATTAGGTGATTGGTATTTGGAGGCAAGAGGCAAAAGGCAAAAGGCAAGAAGTGGAAGGTTAATTCCTCCAGTCCCCAGTCCCCAATCCCCAATCCCCAGTCCCCAGTCCCCAGTCCCTAGTCCTTTGTCCTCATTCCCTAATCCAAAATCCTGTGGATTGGTCTCATCTTTGGCTTTATGTATCACCACCAATCCTGGGTGGAATTATCGGCTATTTCACCAATGATATAGCCATAAAAATGTTATTTCGCCCTTACCGAGCTATCTATATTTGGGGGCGAAGAATGCCTTTTACTCCTGGCTTGATTCCCCGCAATCAGGAACGATTGGCAAAAAATATCTCTAACACTATTATGGGTTCGCTGTTAACGCCAGAAGAATTACAAAAGCTGGCCAAGCGACTCTTAGAAACTGAACGGGTACAAGGTGCAATCCTCTGGTTATTGAAGATGGCGCTTGAACAAATCCAAGGCGATAAAAACCAGAAAAGTGCCAACATTGTGGCAGGAATTTTACGGGATTTGTTGGGAGAGTCTTTACCGCGTCTTCTGAAAGTTTTAGCACGACAGGAAAATTTTTTAGAAGCGCAAATCAACCAAATTTTTGACCAAATATTACTGGAATTTCAACTAACTGATGAACAATCTACAAGGTTAGCTGATTGGTTGTTACAAGCGGTTTTACCACCTGATGTTTTAAGACAGGCCTTAGTCGATTTTTTGACAGATCGTACTATTCAAACTATTGATGACAGCTTTCGTGAAAAAACCAGTGGTACTTATTGGGTAGTCGCTAATTTATTTGGTTTACGTAATACTCTGACTCGGTTAAGGACTTTTTGTTTGGATGAAAAAGAGGCTACTAATAAACGCTTGCAAGAATTAACACAGGATTTGCAAATGCGCGATCGCCTCAAAAAATTATTACAAGATTTATCTTTACAAAATTTACCTGTTGGTACAGTTCGCCAACTCAGAAAAACCACTAGGGAGAGTGTACGTCATTACCTGCAAAAGAGTGGCAGCAATTTGTTACAGGAATTAACGGAATCAGCAGACTGGGAAAATATTTCTGTCTTGTTGCTGAACCGTTTACGAAATTCACCAGTTGTCAATAGTTCTTTAGAAGTAGTTTCTCAAGAGTTAGCTTTAATTTTAGAAAGGTATTTAGAAAGAGATTTAGAAGTAATTGTTGCCCAGATAATTCCTATTTTATCCATAGATCAAGTTATTGTTGAACGAGTAAAATCAACTTCACCAGCTGATTTAGAGGCAGCAATTGAAGGAATTGTTAAAAACGAATTACAGGCAATTGTGACTTTAGGCGGTATTTTAGGTTTTGTGGTCGGGTTATTTCAGATAGGATTTTTAGTTTTGAGCCGATATTAAGAAATAGGTATTAAGTAGGTTGGCGTTAAAAATTGTCGTTGGGGCAAGGGAACAGGGAACAGGGAACAGGGAACAGGAAGAGAGTTTTGGGTGATTTTACTGGCTCTTCACATACCTTTAAATTTTTATGTTCACATACTTATTTATAAATCACCTATGTGAATAATTGATTTTATTTATAACTATATCGATTGTGAAAAAATTTTGAGTCGGGGATGTAGACACCCCGTACTCAGAGGATCGAATAGGTAGAATTTACAGCTTTATAGCCAGAGTAAACAAAAGTCACTCAAAATAGCTATAAAGCCGATATCTATCCTGATGGAGACAAGATTTCGGAGAAGTTCTCAAAGGATAAGTTAAGCGTAATTTAGCCAAATTTGCGATAAATTACCAATCTGAATTTAGTAGTGCTGATTTACGTTGCGGTAAACCAGCATTAATTAAACTAATTCAATCCTTATCCTCAGAGTTTCGCTGAGTTCTTTATTAAGTTGTTAACCGATGAAGGGGATCTAGTTTTAGCCCCCTTCGCTTTTTCTGAAAGAACGGGTTTTGTTGATGTAACTCAACAAACCACTACGGATCTTGGGAACTGAATGGGGTTGATTGAAAGAGATGTTGCTATCGATTTAGCTAAGAATCAATACTTGATTAGTCCTGGTTTTGCTCTTGTCTTGAGTACAGTCAATGATGCTGCACTTGAGACTTTAGAGTTGAGACTTTTCAAGACAGACTCTATATCTCGCCATCCACTTGCATTTTATGCACTTGATCAGCTAATTCTTGACGACCTTGATCGTCTAGCTTATCAATTGCCAACATCCCCATGAGAATAACCTCTTTCAAGGTCAAGCGTGTAGAATGTGCCTGTTTTTGCACAGTCTCTTTAATGATTGGACTTACACCAATTGCGGTACTAGCTCTTGCCACGGAAATAAGAGGAAACATTAACGACTTCGCATAAATCTTAGCACTTTAAACGACGTTATTGTATATAGAATAAAATTTAACAATATTTTTCTTTAGTTTATTTTTATACAAATATCCGCCAAATAACATTCTGATGGGGGATATTGATACAGCGTAAGGAAAGTAAAATTTTCCTGAATTCAGCTAGATATGGCTGTCATAAGGAAAAGCAGTGAGTACTTACAAGGAAAGAAAAACGATGAAGGAACCTTATCTGTTGGCAGCAAGCTTGTTAACAGGATTGACAGTACCAACATCGGCTCTCCCAAAGATGTCGAGTCTCCCACCAGTAAATACTGGATTTCTGGAGGATTTAAATCTACGTTCACAGTTATCGGTCAGTGAAAAAGCTACCCCTAAAGTTGACATTTCTTTGCCAGAATTCAGTAGTCAAGCTATATCACAACCAGGAAGTTCACAGTTACCTATAGTCCAGAAAAGTAACTCTTTGGCGGAATTCAGCAGTCAATCTGTATCCGCCTTGGAAAATTCCTCAGTACAAGTTAAAAAAAGTCCTGCCAATGTTGACATCTTGTTAGCAGAATTCACAAACTACGTTTTGCCAACATCTAGAAAAACAGCAGTAAACTTCAATTCCCAAAAAACTAAGAAAACTCCAGTCTCTGGCAGCCAACTGTACTATCTCAGATTAGCATCTCTGAGAATTGGTCAAATTTACACCCGTGTAGATGATGAAGATATACAATCATCATGGAAGTCAGTTAAAAACCAGAAACTCAGTTATGAACAATGGAAAAGCTTATTAGCTATGGAAGCTAGAGCGATTTCCCAAGGCCAAGGTGCAAATCGGTTGAGTATTTTGGTGGGTGATTCTTTGAGTATGTGGTTTCCTAAAGAAAACCTACCTTCTGGTAAATTGTGGCTGAATCAAGGAATATCAGGAGATAGTTCTACAGGTGTTTTGAGAAGATTATCAGCATTTTCGACGACAAGGCCAGAAGTAATTTATCTGATGATTGGGATTAATGACTTACTCAAGGGTGCTAGTGACCAGACAATTTTACTGAATCATCGCCGAATTATTCGCAACTTACGCCAAACTCACCCAAAAAGTCAGATTATGGTGCAATCTATTTTGCCTATTCGCCACACGAAAATTGCTAACAGTCGTATTCGCCATATCAATGCCCAAATTGCCTTGATTGCTAGACAAGAAGGTGCTAATTATCTGAATATCTACAATTGGTTTACTGATTTTGACGGTAGTTTACGTTCGGATTTAACAACAGATGGCATCCATTTATCACCAGCAGGATATTCTGTATGGCAAGCCGCTCTACAACAAACAGAATATATAGTAGCTCAACGGCTGTGAGGCAGGTGGTAGGTGACAGGTGACAGGTGACAGCAAGAAGAGAATCGTAGTCAACAAATTGTGAATTTTATCTGGCTGCAATTTGCTGTAAAACTTGATTTAATTTACCACTGCGATAACCTTCTAAATCTAAGGTGACGTAGATAAATCCTAAGTTTTGAAATGCACTTACAATATTTGGTAAGTCTGTCTTGAAGACAAAATCTGCAATTTTTTCTGGTGGTAATTCAATTCTGGCTGTGTCTCCTTCGGAACGAACTCGCAAGTTATCCCAACCCAAATTTCTTAAATAAATTTCGGCTCTACCAACTCGCTGTAATTTGGCGATGGTGATTTCTTCACCGTAGGGAAAACGAGAGCTTAAACAGGGTTGGGCGGGTTTATCCCACCAAGGTAAACCGAGTTGTTGGGAAAGTTGACGGACTTCGGCTTTGGTGACACCAATTTCTGCTAAGGGCGATCGCGCACCTCTTTCTTTTGCTGCTTGTATTCCGGGGCGATAATCATGCAAATCATCGGCGTTTACCCCATCTACTACATAAGGATATCCTAACTCTAATGCCAGGGGTTTGAGTGTGTCGTGCAATTCACTTTTGCAAAAATAGCAACGGTTCACAGGGTTAGATGTGTAGTTGGGATTTTCCATTTCGTGAGTTTGGACGATTTTATGGGCTATCCCCATAGTTGCTGCTTGTGCTGTCGCGTCTGCTAATTCTTCTGGTAGTAGGGAAGGAGAAACGGCTGTTATAGCTAAAGCGCGATCGCCTAATACATCTAATGCAATCTTAGCAACTAATGTACTGTCAACGCCCCCAGAATAGGCTATCAAAGCCTGTCCCATTTCGGCAAATAAGGCTTGTAATTGCTCTAGTTTTTCTGTTAATGTCATTTTCCCTCAAAACCCCATAAAACTTGACTAATCCTATTGTAGTCATGGAGATCCTGATCATCACAAATGGTCTAGCTTGGGAACATTGAGTTTAATACCAAAAACTACTTTGATCTCGTTATTTCATCCCAAAAAGTACGAGGATTGATAACAGGAATATTTTCAATTGGATGTAAGATTAGCAAATCAGCATCTTCAGTAATGAGATGTGAAGCATCACCATTTAAAGCCAATTCGATAAATTTATCATCTTTGGGATCTCGACATAATGTTACCTGGTTTACAATTTCCACGGGAAACCATGTATTTTTAATACGGAAAGATAACCCATCAATGTCATCAGCATCAATATATTTAGCAAATTTTGAGCGCCCCAGAACAGACAAAAGTTCTGTTAAAGTGGCGGCCGAATATAAAATAATTCCATTGTCTTCTCCCCAGTTTAAAACCTGTGCCGAAACAGAATTAGGAGACAGAACAGCACTCACTAAAACGTTAGTATCAAGAACTAGACGCATAAAACTATTGATCGTTAATTAAAAGCTCATTTAACTTGTCTTCCGTTAAACCGCGTTCTTGAGCTTTACGTCCGATACTTTCTCTAAATTGTTGAAATTCTTGAATATTAATCCGAGTTATGCGTTGATAATCTTCAATAGACATAATAACCGCAACATCACGATTTTGCTGACGTATAGTTACAGGTTCACGTTGCACTTTATCAATGACTGCGGCAAAAGATTGATTTACTTCTGTATCTGAAACAAATTGCATAATTTCACCTCATTTGTTTTTATTGTAGATCAATTTTTCATGACATCTTCTCTGTATCAGTATCTTAAGAGAAGAAAATCAACAGATGCGAGATGAAAACAACAGACTCAAAGGAGAACAGGGGAAACCAGACATAAAACCCTCCAAAAAAGGCAATACTTGCAAACACTCATCAGAGAAAGAAAGACAAACGCCAAAAAAGCACAGCAAAAGCAGCAAAAAAGCCAGCATCAAAATAGATAGAAAAGAAATAAAGGTTATGGTAAACAAACGCATTCCTATTTTTGATCAAGTTTACCCTACCTAACCTCAGAGCGATCGCTAGTTTTTCTAGTTTATTAAAATTTGCTTTATTTATAATCGCACACCTAGTTAAATCCTGAAAATCCTTAAATCCTGTCAATCCTGATTCTGACAATTAACTATACTTTGCTACCATACTACCTAAAAGTTGCAAATCTATCGGTTTAGAAATATAGTCATTAACACCAACAGCTAAACAAGTTTCTCTATCTCCTTTCATCGCCATTGCTGTTTGGATAATTATGGGAATATTCTGATATTGGGGATGTTTTCGCAATTGTTCCACCAATCTCAAACCGTTAATATCTGGCAGATTCACATCCATTAAAATTACTGCTGTTTCCATTTGGGGCAGAGTTCTCCACATTTCTTGAGCATTGTTGACGCAAGTTATTCGATAACCCAATCTAGTTAGATAAATTCGCATTAATTCAGAATTAGCCAAATCATCTTCTACTAACAAAATTGTTCGTGAGGAATCGAGGGGAATGTTAGCTGAAGATAGAGAGCTAGAATAATTATTTATCTGTTGACTAAATTCTAAATCTTTTTGTGCTTTTATTTCTATGGCTTCCAAGACTTTTCCTGTTGGTTTGAGAGGCAGAAAGATTGTAAAACACGAACCTTGATTGACTTCTGATTCTAACTCTAAATAACCACCATGAATTTGCACAAGTTGCTGTGTTACCATCAACCCCAAACCTGTACCTTCATTGTTTCTAGAACCGGAATTTATAATTTGACTATAGGGACGAAATAGTAAAGATTGGTTTTCTTTGGAGATACCAATTCCAGTATCCCAAACTGCAAAACGTAAATATAAATTTTCTGTAGTTACCCGTAACCCAACACTACCTGAATTTGTAAATTTGACAGCATTAAATAGTAGATTCAATAGCATTTGCTTGAGTCGCAAAGGATCAGCTAATAGATTTGTGACATC
This sequence comes from Anabaena sp. UHCC 0451, assembly GCF_034931405.1. Classification (NCBI taxonomy): domain Bacteria; kingdom Bacillati; phylum Cyanobacteriota; class Cyanophyceae; order Nostocales; family Nostocaceae; genus Anabaena; species Anabaena sp. UHCC 0451. The sequence goes on from NZ_JAYGHA010000028.1 coordinate 59,195, forward strand.
ATCGTTTATTTCTAAACGCAACTTCAGTCCCTTGTTGGCCGCTTTCTCTTTGACTAAAGCTAAAACATTGCGACACAATGTGGGCAGATCGATTATTTCCCATTGTACTTCTAGCTGGTTGGCTTCAATTTTGGAAAGATCCAAAATATCATTAATTAAGTCTAGTAAATGCTTACCACTAGATTGAATAATGTGTAAATATTCTTGGTGGCGTTGTTTATCTGGTTCATAACCTTGAGCTAAAAGTAGATGAGTAAAGCCAATTATAGAACTTAGAGGAGTGCGGATTTCGTGACTAGTATTAGCTAGAAACTGGTTTTTCAGTTGATTGGTGCGTTCTAGTTCTTGATTAAAGTTAGCTAATTGTTGATATTGTTGTTGACAAAATTGGATTTGCCTGAGTTGTGCTAAGACTGTATGACAATACTGAATTGTTCTTTGGATGAATTGCGATCGCAGTGGAGTTAATGATGGTTTAATTGAGACCCCATTAGAGTTAAGATTTGATGTGACAATAATTAGCCATACGGTCACACCACTATTATCATCAGCTAAACGCCAAGCACTCGCAGGATTTTCTTTCTCCATCTGCTGCAAATCTTCTACTTTAATAGCAGCGTGCAGTTTTAACCGCAGCTTTCTCCCTTGTGGAGATATGATTTCTGGAATTGGTGTTTTTATGGTAGCAGAGCTAGAAATATAACAAATCTGACTCTCTATATCTTGTACTTGACATTGAGCAATAGCTACACAACTAGCATTTAAGGCGGTTTGGACTTCGTTGACTACAGTTTGCAAAATTTCTGCTTCTGTCAGTTTTGCCTGTGGCATCATATTAGCAGCCGCAAGCAAAGAATCATTCAGACGATTCTGCAACTGATTCAAGCTGGTTTCCAACCACAAGTTATCCCGTAGTTGCTGGATTGTTTGCAAAAGTTTTGGCGTTACATCTATCTGGGAGTTGTGATCTGGTAAGCTTGAAGACTGCTGCATGGTCAACTAAACAGCCAAAGATACTAACCTTGGCAGGAAAATATGAACTGGATTTTATGTATATTAACGGATAAATCTTTTTTAATTGTAAAACATAACTGGTAGTGTCGATTGTAACGCTTAATTAAACAGTTGTTAAATTAAATTACACATTTATTTTTTCTTCATAGAAACTTTAAACAATGGATGTACAACTAGCTCAATTAATCATTAACGGCATTGCTGTAGGCAGTATTATTGCTCTAGCAGCGGTGGGTTTGACACTCACCTATGGAATTTTACGATTATCTAACTTTGCTCATGGTGATTTTCTTACCTTGGGAGCTTATCTGACTTTGGTAACAAATGCCTTGGGGATAAATATTTGGCTATCCATGATTTTAGCAGCAGTGGGAACAGTAGCGGTAATGTTACTGACAGAAAAATTGCTGTGGTCAAAGATGCGCTCGGTTCGTGCTACTTCTACAACACTAATTATTATCTCCATCGGACTGGCTTTATTTCTCCGCAACGGCATTATTTTTATCTGGGGAGGTAAAAACCAAAACTATAATTTGCCCGTCATCCCTGCTTTAGAATTTGGGGAATTAAGAATACCCCAAAATCAAATATTGGTACTAGGGTTAGCAGTGTTAGCGATTTTGTTCCTTCACTACCTGCTACAAAACACCAAAATCGGTAAAGCCATGCGAGCAGTTGCTGATGATTTAGACTTGGCTAGAGTGTCTGGTATTAACGTTGATAGAGTAATTCTGTGGACTTGGGTAATTGCTGGTACTTTTACTTCTTTGGGGGGCAGTATGTACGGTTTAATTACCGCTGTGCGTCCGAACATGGGCTGGTTTTTAATTTTGCCCTTGTTTGCTTCTGTGATTTTGGGAGGTATTGGCAACCCTTACGGGGCGATCGCCGCTGCTTTTATGATTGGTATTGTCCAAGAAGTTAGCACCCCTTGGCTGGGTTCACAGTACAAACAAGGTGTAGCACTGTTAATCATGATTTTGGTACTGCTTATCCGTCCTAAAGGTTTATTCAAAGGCACGATTTGACAGTTATCAGTTTCATAGAGGTTTGAAAACCGCACTATGCAACTGATAACTGTTTACAGTTTTTCCCTTGTAGGGGCGAAGCATTCGGGTGATAACCTATCGCTGAAACCATTGATATTCTGTCCGAATGCTTCGCCCTTACGATTAATGAATCAGTTTTCTAGTCGATGATGTGGAAGTAATAAGCTGCTACCAAGAAGTTGATAGCCAACAGTAGCAACGCCCAACCAGTACGGAAAGCGTAAGAGGGTTTAGCAGCTTTACCTTTAGAAGTCATAATTTAGTTCTCCTGATTTGATGACTTTTCCACAAATAGCAAACATAAGCGCCAAATTCCCAGAAACTTTAAAAATATTTGTGTGAAGAGTGGGGATTAGGGATTGGGGATTGGGGATTGGGGATTGGATAGAAAGTTATTCTCCTCTGCTCTCTGTCACCTGTCACCTGTCACCTTCCTCCCCAGCGTGGTAAGAACTACGCACCAATGGACCGGAACGAACGTGACTAAATCCCATTTCTTCAGCTATGTTACCCAGTTGATCAAATTCTGCTGGTGTCCAGTATTTTTGTACAGGCAGATGTGCTAAAGAGGGGCGCATATATTGACCGAGTGTTAAGCGATCGCAATTAACAGCCCGCAGATCCCCCATTGTTTCAATTATTTCTGCTTGAGTTTCTCCGTGTCCCAGCATTAAACCTGATTTGGTGGCAATACTAGCATCCATTTCCTTAACTGTTGCCAACACACCTAATGAGCGATCATACTTCGCCCCCCGTCGCACTGGACCAGTTAACCTGCGAACAGTTTCCACATTGTGGTTATAACAAGCCGGTTTAGCATTGACGATCATTGCTATCCGCTGCTTTTGACCAGTTTCACCCACACCAGCACCACCCCAAAAATCTGGTGTCAGGACTTCAATTTGCGTTTCTGGGTTGAATTGGCGAATTGTCTCCATCGTCTTGACAAAATGACTAGCACCCCCATCAGCTAAATCATCACGGGCTACAGAAGTTAGTACCACATAGCGCAATTCTAAAAGCTGTACTGCTTCTGCTACCTTTTGCGGCTCTTCCTGATCTAAAGCCATGGGCGCATGACCTTTATCTACTTGACAAAAAGCGCAAGACCTGGTGCAAGTCGGTCCCATGAGTAAAAAAGTTGCCGTTTTTTGGGCGTAGCATTCCCCCCGATTGGGACAGCGGCCTTCTTCACAAATGGTATGAATTTGACGCTGTTTAATAATACGTTGTACGGTCGAGATTTCACTGGCTTTGCCAATAGAACGGCGTAGCCAGCTAGGCATGGCGGCAATTTCTGATTTGAGTTCGTGTGCAGAAGTCATATAATCCGTTAATTAACCTGAGAAGGTAATATAATACTGATGAAGATAAAGCTACTAATGGCTTATAAACCATTGTTAACAAAGTAAGCAGCAGTTTGACAAAATTACTGGCGATTTTGGCACTTATACCGAAATATACTCTTCCCCAATTTACACAAATCTTGTATATAGTGGGAGAATTCTTAATGTCAATCGGCAAATCAGCTATCTAAACTTATAGTCTCTGGTAGAGTAATCAGTCGTGGCCAACAAAATTCTAGTTATTGATGACACCACAGTTGTCAGGGTAAAAGTACGTGAAATGTTACCTCCGGGCAATTTTGAGGTATTAGAAGCAAAAGACGGTTTAGAAGGATATAATCTCATCCTTCACGAAAAAGTCAGCTTGATCATGTTGGATTTTATTTTACCGAAAATGAGTGGCTGGGAAGTTTTCCAGAAAATTCAAGCTAACTCAGAATTAAAGAAAATTCCTTTGGTGATTATGTCTGGTCGCAAGGAAGAGGTAACGGAAAAAATTCCTGAACCATTTGAATATTTTGAATTTCTCAACAAACCTTTTGACAATAGACAGCTGATTACTGCGATTAAATCAGCTATGGCTAAGGCTGCTAAAAAAGGTAGTCGAGATACTGCAACTCCAGTCGCTGCTGGAAAGACAGAAGCCTTAGCTGCTAATCCTGTGTCTACACAGGGCGAGGGCGCTTCTTCTTCAGAAATTCAGGCTTTGAATGCCAAGATTGTCAAGATGCAAGCTGAAATTGATAGTTTGAAGAAACAGCTGACTCAGGTTGTGACATTTATTAAGCAGAAAATTAAGTAAGTTTTATAGGATATTTTATCCTTGCTACTCAATATACTTCAGTCGATAAAACTAGTTATCGACTCAATACTTGTCGGTTCAGCTTAAAACAATGAAATTATGTAGCGTCGCTTGACAATCAAGACAGTCGCTACGAAAATTCTTAACCGAGCAGTATTGTCCCAGTAGGGGCGAAGCATTTGGGCGATAAATTATCGGTTTTCCCCCATGTAGGGGCGAAGCATTCGGTCGATAAATTATCGGTTTTCCCCCATGTAGGGGCGAAGCATTCGGTCGATAATTTATCGGTTTTCCCCCATGTTCCCCCATGTAGGGGCGAAGCATTCGGTCGATAATTTATCGGTTTTCCCCCATGTTTATCTTCCGAATGCTTCGCCCCTACGCCCTTACTTTTTCAGCAAGCCCTATTTATTTGCAGAAAATGGCAGGGTTTTTTATGCTAATTTATTCAAAATCATGCTGACATCAACGGCTAATTTTTGCCCTAATTTCAACAACTGATTACACTGATTGGCTTCTGCTGGGTTGTTCAAGTTTGTCAAACACAGGGGAACTATTTGACTATGCAAACCACTAAAGTAGAGTTCTTGAGATTTTTCCAAGGAAATGCCTAGATTTAGCTGATATCCCACATCAATCAACTTTTCTAACCTCTGGATATCTGTACTAAAAGAACCGTTAGCATCGTGTAATAATTGCCAGAGCAATCGCACAATTAACTGTTCTAATATCTGTTTTCCTTCAGGGATATTTAGCTGACAACGCAAATGTTTGGATTCAGTGGCGATCGCTTCTAATTCTAAGATGTGATTCCAACTTAATTGGGTTTCGGTAATATCTTGCTCTAGCGATCGCAATGTCATCATACAGCGATAACCTAAAGCAATCTCTGCTGCTACCTGCAATTCTTGGGGAACTGCTAACTCATCGCGATGAAACGCCATAATCACACCGTAATTTTCACGGTATGTCTGGGTATACAACTGGTCTAAACGTGTTAGTGTTTCCTGGCTTAACATCCGCATAATCCGGTGGCGCTCTTCTGCAAATAAATTTTGCAAACTAAAGGCTTCATCACCAAAAATCTGGGTCATTACCAAGATCGCGTGAGCCGCACTTGCTTGTTGCAGCGATGCAAATAGCTTTTCTTTTAAGTGACTATAATCACGTCTGCCGGTAAACTGTTGAATACAGCAATGAAAATCCCAGCCTCCCAAATGCAGAACTGCAAACACTAAATTTTCACTTTCCCAAGTAATTTCTGACACTAATTTTAAGTTTCCCACAGCCATAGTTAACGCACCCATGCGTTGCATTTGGTAGTCTAATTCATTAGCTGTGTAGCAATAAACGCGCTTTTGGTAAGCTTCAAGCTTTTGTGACTTATCTTGTGTAAAAATGGCGTTGCTGTGATTATTGAATAAGGAAGTAATAGCGTAATGCGCTGCAACTTGCTTAAATCCAATTTGAGCAGTTATTACTAATTGACGATAAATTTCTGCGCCATGTTTAAAGTAGTCTACATTGCTGGGAGCTAAACCCAAACGCTTGAGGAAGCCTTTTTCTAACTGCACACCTGCCACATCCCCAGCTAATTCTAAAGCACGGGCAGCGTAGCGGAGAATTTGCGTTCCTTCTGGTCTAGATAGTTCTTCAAAAAACCACCCGCAACTAGTAAACATAAACAAAGCATGACGCTGCATTTCCAACAAACGCAAAGCATCAACTTGTTCTGTGGCAGTAAGTTTGTGAGTTTGATGACGGGAGAGAAAACGGCTGACATTAGCAGCAGAGCGATCGCGTAAAATTTGAATATATTCATCCCTTGCTAACCAAGGATCACGAAATAATTTACCCCCATATTCCTCATACACCTCAATTAACTGATCCCGCAACCAATTTAAGGCATTTCGCAATGGTCGCCGCCATTTTTGATGCCATACACCCCCTTCCCCACCACAACCGCAATCATCTTGCCATCTATCCACACCATGAGCGCAACTCCATGCTGTGACAGATTTTAATTCCACTTCCCAACTGGGAGGATTTAAACTCAGGTAGTGAGCATAATTTGTTACCGTCCAACCGTGACGAGGAAACTCACCAATAAAGGCAAAGGCTAAAGTTTTCTCAGTTCCCTTTTTGTGATGTCCAAAGGTCTCTCCATCTGTGGCCACAGATATTAACTGTGCTGGACGATGATCCCCTCGCACTGCTGCACCAACTCTGCCGGCAAAGTGCTTAGAACTATAAACTACATCACTAAAACCCATGTCCCGTGAAATCGGTCCATCGTAGAAAAAGATATCAATATAAGGTAAACCTGCTGTATTTTCTACAGCAATTGTTTTAGTCGTACTCAAAGGTGAGGATACAGTGCAGAGATTAGGCTTTAAATAACAACGATAAGGACGGGTGGGATCAATCTGACTACCACCAACTTCGTGCCATGCAGGTTGGGGATCATTTTCTGCTGCGAAAGGACGACAACGTTGTGCTTGGGAAGGTGCGAGGACAATAAAACGAATCCCTTCTGATACCAAAGCTGCCAAAGTGGCATAATCAACAGCTGTTTCTGCTAACCAGATACCTTCGGGATCACGACCAAATCTAGATTTAAAGTCTTCTTTACCCCAACGAATTTGAGTATGTTTATCCCTTTCATTGGCCAAAGGCATGATGATGTGATTATATACTTGAGCGATCGCATTTCCATGACCATGTAGCCTTTGGCTACTCTTAGCATCAGCTTCCAAAATTCGCTGATAAACTTCCACATCGTAGCGTTCTAACCACGACATCAGCGTTGGTCCGATATTAAAGCTCATATACTCATAATTATTGACGATCCCCACCAATTCACCTTTGTCATTTAGCACTCTAGCAAAGGCATTGGGGCGATAGCATTCCCAATGAATGCGTTCATTCCAATCATGGAAAGGTGCAGCACTCGGTTGGCGTTCAATCGCATCCAAATAAGGATTTTCTCTGGGTGGTTGGTAAAAATGACCATGCACCGTCACGTATACACCCTGGGATTTTTTCAGGGGATCATGATCAGTAAGGTGTTGAGAATCTTGTTCTAATTGAAATGTTGAGCCAGAGCTTGCTGGCAATTCAGCAGCAGAAGTCATGATATTTTTATCCAAAGTAAAATTTTAGTTGTGGCGAAAGTATTTTTCTATGTATCTTTTTACAGTTGTTTTCTCACAAAATCCGCTCTAAACAACAGATGGGAAATATAGCCGAATAGGAATTTTGGCAAAAATGGTCATTCTCTGGGAATAAATCTGCATTATCGCGCAACCTTTTCCCCCAAGGCAAAAAATAATCTCATATTGAGGATTGTATCACTGGCAACGCTCATCAGCCAAGAAAATTAATAGTCTTTTAACCCATTAAAACCCATTTTTGTGATCAAACCCTGGCTGGAAGTCATACTTTTGCAACAAAATATTGCAAGATCGCATTAAATCGCAATCTTATTTGATATATCTGCGGAAATTATCTTAGATCCCCGACTTCTCCCAGAAGTCGGGGATCTTGTTGTTCAGTTGAGAGTATCTTGGTTATAGTTGTTTGCAGTCTTATGTTTCAATTTTTCATCAGCATCTGTCACTAATATCCAAGATTCGAGACGATAAATGTCAGCTAAAAACATTGTTTTCCTGATTCTCTTACTTTTTATACCAGTTTCCTTAGCGGCTCATTTTTTAGAGTGGGGAGACTTGATAGTTTTCATCACCGCTGGACTAGCAATTCTTCCCCTAGCAGCTTGGATGGGTACAGCCACCGAAGAAATTGCTGTAGTCGTCGGACCCTCATTAGGAGGGTTGTTAAATGCCACCTTTGGTAACGCTACAGAACTGATTATTGCTTTAGTTGCTCTCAATGCTGGGTTAATAGATGTTGTCAAAGCTAGTATTACTGGATCAATTATCAGTAACTTACTCCTCGTCATGGGGTTTTCCATGCTTTTGGGCGGATTACGTTATAAAGAGCAGACTTTTCAGTCAGTTGTAGCGAGGGTAAATGCTTCCTCTATGAATTTAGCAGTAATTGCGATTTTGCTACCAACCGCAATGAATTACACCTCTATCGGTATCAATGAGAAAACATTGCAAAATCTCTCTCTTGCTGTTTCTGTAGTGTTAATTCTGGTTTACGGACTCACACTGCTATTTTCTATGAAAACTCATGCTTATTTATATGACGTAGGTGTAGCAGAGATGGAAATACAGACAGATACAAAAATAGAGGAAATCGCCGCAGAAGAAAAACCAAATCTTTGGCTTTGGACTGGTGTACTTCTAGTCTGTACTCTCATGGTGGCCTTAGAGTCAGAATTATTGGTTGATACTCTGGAAGTAGCTACATCTAAATTAGGTTTGACAGCACTATTTACAGGGGTGATTTTGTTACCTATAGTTGGTAACGCCGCAGAACACGCTACAGCAGTCACTGTGGCTATGAAAGATAAAATGGATCTTTCTTTATCTGTGGCTGTGGGATCAAGTATGCAAATTGCTCTATTTGTCGCGCCTGTTTTAGTAATTGCGGGACGGTTCTTAAATCAGCCAATGGATTTGGATTTTAATCCCTTTGAATTGGTAGCAGTAGCAGTATCAGTATTAATTGCTAATAGCATTAGTTCTGATGGTAAGTCTAATTGGTTAGAAGGAACTTTGCTTTTAGCTGCCTATACGGTTTTGGGTTTTGCTTTCTATTTTCATCCTGTTACTAACGGTATGGGTTAGTTGTGCAAACATTGGCCCAAGGCGATCGCTTTGGGCAAAAACTGAAGTTTGATCAGGTATGGGTGGAATTGAGTTTTTGTCAATAATTTTTGTTAATATGTACAAACAACTTCTGGATTTGTAAATAAATTAAATGTAAAAACAGTCACCAAGTAAGAGTAAAATTCGCCATTTAAAATAGAGTAAGATATAAGACACAAGTATTTAAAGCTTTTAGCTAAATGTTACCGCTATAAAACGCAATACATTACTACTAGATAAGATTGCCGTTTGCTGTCATTCAGCCAAGCTTAACCTTAATACGTTTTTTTACTTAATTAAATGTTATTTTTATTGCTATCTTATACGTAAATTAATTTATTTTGTCAGAGTTATAGTTTTACACTCTTTGTTTGTCTACTCCTGGTTTATCCTTATAGTTACAAGATATGAGATGAACTACAATGACTGAAATTGGCCTGCTAATGACGGGCGTATTAAGCACCACACAACCAACTTTGCCCCATTTACCGGCGCAACGACCATTTCAAGTGGAAAATGGTGTGCAGAAGTCAACAAATAGTCAGTTATCTCAGTTACCTTCTACTTCTCAAATCACACCACCTGAATTCATGGCAACTGATGGAAGGACGCAACCCAAAATTTCTGCACTGGCAACTAAGCGAGATAAGATATTAAAGCAAATCCGACAAAAGCATTTCTCTGCTATATCCTTTAAATTAGCTGATGCCCAGGATCTGCCTAAAAAAGATCAGCTATTAGCACGATATCCAGCATACAATAGACAAACAATGCCAACTCTACGTTTTGGGAGTTCAGGTATATCTGTAAGAATTATACAAAGGTTATTAGTGTCTAACGGCTATGGCCTCCGAGTCGATGGGATATTTGGTCCATTGACAGAGGCAGCAATCAAAGCCTTTCAAAATCAGCGCGGTTTATTTGTAGATGGTATTGTGGGGCAAAGAACTTGGTGGGAGTTGTCAATTTAATGGCGGGGACAGGCATCATTTACCCTGTCCCGAACTATTCTAGCGATATTTATGCTGTTCTAATAGTTGCTGCGCTCTGGGTTTGTAAATTAGATAAAACAAAGCCTCTAGATAGCGTAATAAATCTTCTCTGTTTTCCTTGGAGCTAAAATTCCAAAAACCATAAATTCTTGCTAAGGATAGCAGCTTGGTAGTGTGAATTTTCCAAGTGTAAGTGCTGTAAACTCGATTAATTGCTTGCTGGGAAATTTCCGACCAATAATTAGCATTATCTTCACATTTAGTCACAAATTCCAGAATTTTGTCGGCTGTTTCTTCTAAATTTGTGGGATTAATGTAAAAGCCATTCACCTGATCCTGAATAATTTCCTGTGGTCCACCAAACTGAGTAGCAAAAGTTGGTAATCCCGAAATCATTGCTTCCAAAATTGTCAAACCAAAAGCTTCAAATAAAGCCGGTTGCACAAATATTCCTTGACGTTCAGCAATAACGCGGTAAATTTCGCCAGAATCACTTTTAGTCAAACGCACACCTAACCAGCGAATCTTACCGTGCAGATTATATTCATCAATTATGTGATAAAGTCTGACAATTTCATCTCGTTCTTCATTATCACCTGATTCTTCTACACGCAATTTACCAGCTACGAGTATTAAATTGCAATGCTCTTGTAAATCTTTATTTCTGCCAAAGCATTCTGCTAACCCAGTTAGATTTTTAATTCGGTCAAGACGCGCCATTGAAAACAACGGACGTTTACTAGTATCGTCGAGTTTACCAAAGATTTGAGATGGATCTTCCAGAGTAAAAAGAATTTCTTCTAACCGTAAACTATCACTCTCTACTCTATCTTGAGTGCGTGTATAGGGGAAATAATAATTCTCATTTACCCCCGGTGGAACAACATTAAACTTGGGACTAAATAATTCCATGCCATTCACTACATGATATAAGTCTGGCATGGTGAAACATTTGTAAGACTCATATTGTCCCACACTATCGCTTGTCCCAATAATTTCTTGATAAGTGCTACTAACAACAAAATTAGCAGCATTCATAGCAATTAAATCAGCTGTAAATTGCAAGGAAAAATGATATTTATCATCCAAATCTTGCCAGTAGAGATTACTAAATAAGTATTTAGATTTTTCTAAGGCATGGGCAATATTACACTGGGTAACTTTCATCCGACGCGACAGTAAAAATGCCACTAAGTTACCATCAGAATAATTACCAACAATTAAGTCTGGTCTGCCTTGTAATTCTGCTAAAATTTCTCTTTCTGAGTCAATGGCAAAAGTTTCTAAATAAGGCCAAAACTCAAACCGAGAAATCCAGTTTTGAGTCATGTTAGGATTAAATTCCCGCAAGGGTACACGCAAAATCCAGGCGTTTTCTGAACCATGAACTTTTTCTAGTCTTTGATTACAAAGTGTACCATCACTATTTGGAATTAAGCGGGTGAGAATAATTACTTTTGGTTGGACATTTAAGCCTTCTAAACCAGCTAACATTGCATCTTCTTGCAACTGCTTTTCTAGACTTTTAGCTTGATCTAAAACATAAACTACCTGTCCTCCAGTATCAGGACGACCTAAAACTCCCTCTTGTCCAAACCAACCATGAGCAGAAACTAAAACAATTCTAAAAATAATGGGGAGACGAGAGATAAAACCTTCGAGAGTTTGAGGATCAGGAGAGTCTATTAGTTCGTCTAAAATGTTCAGAGTTTCTTGTACACGTCCGGCTGTGTTTCCCCAACCCGGTTCAAACCCTATCATTTGTAATTGAAATCGGAATTGTTCGTAGGGTTCATTTCTAGGGCGATCGCTCACTAATGCAATAGCTTTCTTCACTTGTACAGAAAGTTGTGGCTGTGATTGAATACGTTCATTTATTAACAATTGAACACCGTTATAATGGTGCAATCGCAAGAAATTAAATAAACTTTCTAGCCATTGTTTCGGATCTTGGAATATTTTACTAGAAAGATAACGGTTGAGAAATTGTACCCCTTTGCCAATGTTTTTTGGATCGCGAATTGTTGGGGAATAATCATAAAATGGTCCAAAATCCAATTCTAACAAATCACCATCTTGGGGATTAAATTTGTTCACAAAGCGATCGCGTAAATCCAATAATTCTTGTACTGTCATCGTGATGATATCTAATTCTTCTGTCACCCGATAAACTTCCTGACTCGCAATTTTCGGACGGATAATAAAACAAAAGCTAGTTTCTTCTTGAATAATTTCCTGTGTATAGTAAATTAGCTTGCCTAAATTCGATGCAGTGCAGAATTTCTCAGATTTCTCGTATTTACCACAATACTCCCCATAGACATGAATGATATCATTTCTTAACCAGTATTTCTTTTCTTGCTGACGTAAGTCACTCATGAAAGAACGGAAATCTATCTTTTCTTCACTGTCAAGTAATGTTTGGAGTAATTCTGACATGATAACCACAACTTTTAAACAACTTCAACAAACACGTTTCAATTTTCTATCACAGCATGGAAGTTATAGAAAATAGACATTACGTGCTTCTCTTTACTTAAAATATCCATAACATAATATTTTTGTCTCTAACTACGAAAATATAATTTATCTAACTTTTGATAGATGTAAAGTAAAGTGGCAATTAAATTTCAATTTTTTACAAAGATTAAATTTATTTTTTGATGCAGTGTGAAAAACTGGAATCTAGATTTTATCAGGCTTTGAGAATTGCGGTGATAAATCCGGGTTAGTTGTGTTTAATTTTGCGTAACTATGTTTATTTACTGCTATATTAATTTTTAGGATTCCTGGTAAATGTAAAATTCCATGAAAAAGAACTTCATCATACCTAATAATCTGAAATCTTGTACTTTAGTTATAAGCACTGCTACCCTCTTTATTAGTGGTATTTCCAATGCTAGTGCATTAACATTTGAGTCAACTCTCTCTAAGTTTAATATCTTGCTAGAGTGCTGGCAGTAAGGTTCTTAAGCAAAAAAGTAACTGTATAACAGATTAAAACCGGTATAAAACGTACTGCTTTTACCACAATTACGAGGTTTAATTTTATAGGGCGAACGATGGGGATCGAACCCACGAATGGTGGTACCACAAACCACTGCCTTAACCACTTGGCTACGCTCGCCATTCACTATTTGAATATAGCACGACTTAAAAAAATGATCAATATTTTTTTTAGCAGAAATTGACTAAATTTCTTTGTAGTCTTTAAAGTGTAATAAAGTATATCTCAATCGCAAGTATATGAAAGTCTCAACGATGATTGCATCTGTAGGAGCAGCAGGTATAGCTGTTTTGGGAGTGGCGATGGCCACGACAAATCCTCAACAGGCTAAATATGAAGAATACGCGGTACAAAAAATGACAACTTACTTGAAGACGGATTTTTGCAAAAAAACACCTAACTTCTTGCAAAATCTCATACAATTTAATTGCGATCAGTTGGTTGAGTCAGTTAACCCACAAATACGAGATGTTATTGCTAGTACGACAAAACAACAGAATTATATTGTTTTCAGTATTTATACTACTGATTTAAAGATTGATAATTTAATACCCGGTTATAAATTTGAATCAGTAGGAGCATTTAACAACTTTTATACTTATAAAGCTGAACAGCAATAGGGGACTGGAGAAATTAATCTTCTACCTTTTTTCTGCCTTTTGCAACTCACTAATGACTAATGATTTGTTGTACTGCTTGTCTGTACCTGCACAACCCAGATGACGCTCGATTTTGTATCAAATGTGGTAAGCCCATACTACTCAAAGAACGTTATTTTCCACTTTATCCCATTGGTAGCGGTGGTTTTGGCAGAACTTTTTTGGCTATAGATAAACACATACCTTCTCAACCTAAATGTGTCATTAAACAACTTTATTTTTCAGATACAAACGAAGCTAATTTTAAAAAAGCGGTGGAGTTATTTCACAAAGAAGCATTACGCCTAGATGAGTTACAACATCCGCAAATTCCCCAATTATTGGCACACTTTGAACAAAACAACCAGCTGTATTTAGTGCAGGAATTAATTGTGGGACAGACGTTAGCACAGGAATTGCAAGCGCAAGGTGTGTTTGCTGAAGTTAATATTTGGCAATTGCTCAAAGATTTATTACCAGTGCTGCAATTTATCCATGCTCAACAAGTAATTCACCGGGATATCAAGCCAGCAAATATCATGCGAAGATATACCCCAGTAGTAGGTAATAAATCTGAAGATCCGCCACCAATTACCAACACAGCACTATTACATAAAGGTTCTACCATGACTATTGGTGGACTTGAAGCTTTTTCTCCACAGCAAAAACAGAGTAAAACCTTAGCAAATAATCAGATAAAAGCCGCAAATCTCACCAGCAACTCTGCACCAGGGGAGCTAGTTCTGATTGATTTTGGAGTTGCTAAACAAATCACCGCTACAGCTTTGGTAAATACTGGTACAACGGTTGGTAGTGCGGAATATATGGCTCCTGAACAAATGCGGGGTAAGGCTTTACCAGCCAGTGATCTTTATAGTTTGGGTGTAACCTGCATTTACCTATTAACTGGTATTTCTCCCTTTGATTTGTTTGATGTGACAAGCGATCGCTGGGTATGGCAAGATTATTTACTACCAGAAAATAAAGTTTCTGAGCATTTGTGTACAGTTCTTGATAAACTGCTGCAAAATGCTCTACCTCAACGTTACCAATCCGCAACTGAAGTTTTAGCGGCAATTAACGCACAAGTAAAACCAATTAAACAACCAGTTAATACCCTGCATTCAGCCGCAGGAGTTGATTACAAACGGTTAGAAAATTTCTTGAAGTATAAAAAATGGCAAAAAGCAGATCAAGAAACTTGGGAAGTGATGCGTCAGGTTTTATCTAAAGTTTATCTATCTAATAGTGACTTAGAAAGCTTTCCTTGTGAAGATCTACAGATCATTGATCATTTGTGGACAAAATATAGTCAAGGACATTTTGGTTTCAGTGTGCAAGTAGAAATCTATGAAAGCTGTGGTAGAGATTATCCTCAATTTTGCGCTACTGTTGGCTGGGATATAAATAAATCTTCTTCTTCCACTCCCAATCTATTTTTTAGCTGGTCAATAAACCGATCAGTACCCAAGGGACATCTACCCTCACATCCTTGGGTGGGAGGAACTAAACCCTGGGAACACATGAATACTTTGGGTGCTGCTCTATTGAAAATACAGTAGTCTGATAGCGGCTATTGCGTCTCTTTTACGGTGAAAACTAAAATCACTGGACATCTGGTAAAAATTAAATATGCGTCACCTGAAATCCCTGTAGAGACATTCTATGTATACTAAACACGGTTGAGACATGGACTTTTACAAAATTACGAAAAACCTAGATTTGTAGGGGTAAAGCATGAGCTAAACCCCTACCCACAGAATCAAATGATTAAGCCGTGTTGAGTATAACGTCTCTACAATATTTACCGGGGAGTGTCAAATAACAGATTCTTCCTTCTTTTGTGGCCATCCTTCTGCTTCATCTACTTCGTGGATCGGATCGAGCATCAATAGTTCCTGCATATCAGAATATTTTTGGAGAACCGGAGGCACGAATTCCTCTTTGATTACCTTAGACTCTATAGATACTCCTGTAAAATTATCTTCTCCTAAGTTCGCACCCACAGGACTAATCAATTCTTCCGCTTGCAGTTGAGCGATGAGAGTTTTGATTGAGCTTTCTATGAGTTCCGAGTCGCCGGTAAACTGCTGTGCGATCGCCGCCACTATCTTTCCCACAGAACTCTCTTGCTCGATCAGATTCCAGATATCAGCACCTACCCGATCTAAACTATAGTAAGTTCCTTTATCGAGACTAACGATCACCGTTTCACCGTCTATCGTTTCACTGACTACATTCGGATTGTTAACTTTGAATCGTAACGAATTTTGAAGCATTGAAAATGACCTGTAATTTTGCAATATAAAAATGTAGCTGATTCAGTGCCACTCAATCAGCGCGATCAAGTAGAGATATTCTACATCGGACGTGCTTTTTTCTGCCGCCGCCCGCTTTTTATCTTCTGTTTTATTTCGTTAATTGAAATGTTGTATAGTTTAGCACGATAAGCCATTTGATAGGCAGAAAATTCTCTCCTCGCAAGGGCTAACCATTCAGACAAAGCGATGATTTCAGATTCTTCCACAAACCAAAATTTACCGATCGCCAACCCAGTAGAAATCAACTTCAATCTCGCCTCGATCTGGCTAGGTAAGGGACAGATTGAACGTGCGATCGCTGGCTATCGAAAAGTGCTAGAGCTACAGCCCGACCATTTGCAAGCAGCTATCCATTTGAGCCACCTCGAGGAACGCCGAAAATGGTCTAAGGTCGTGTCGAGTGATGCGCTGATCGATAATCCTGACGGTAAGCTCAATCTAAACGGTCAAAAATTAATTGTTGTCCATCGCTGTGGATGGAGCTTTGCACTTCACGCCCTCAAACCCTTACACAATAGTCAGGGTATTTTGTTTGATGGGTTTTTAGAGAGTACTTTTTTTTGGCAAGAACAGCGAACCGGGAAGATACAAGAACCCTATACGCAGCCTTGGGTCGGTTTTTTACACAATCCGCCGAAGATGCCCACCTCACTGTTCAGTCACGGATCTCCTGAGTTTTTGTTCAAAAAGGATAATTGGCAAAAAAGTCTCGAATCTTGCGTGGGACTTTTCACCCTGTCAGAATATTATGCTCAGTGGCTGAGGAAGCAAACCGATTGTCCAGTTTCCTCGTTAATCTATCCCACTGAAATTCCCGAATTACAGTTCAATTTTGAGCGATTTGTTGAGAGGTCTGATAAAAAAATTATCCAATTAGGTTGGTGGTTGCGTCGGTTAACTGCGATCTATCAACTACCGATCGCGCGCGAGAATGCCCTTGGCTACGAGAAAATTAAACTTAATTCCGCCTTTGCACCGGATTCAGACGATCAACTGCAACAACTCACGGAACGGCAAATTGAATTGGAAAATATTCGCTTCGATTCACTCTTTTTAGAGAATACGCGGGATGTGACGCACGTATCGAATCAAGAATACGACCGGTTACTATCGGAGAATATTGGCTTTATTCACCTATATAATGCAAGCGCAAATACCGCTGTTATTGAGTGTATTGCTAGGGCCACTCCCCTGTTAGTCAATCCTTTACCGCCGGTTGTTGAGTATCTCGGTGAAGAGTATCCTTTCTATTTCCATACGCTAGAGGAAGCGGCAGAAAAAGCGATGGATCTAGAACTCATTCGCCAAACCCATGACTATTTAAACCACTGTGAAACCCGATCAAAGATATCGGCGGAGTATTTTCTAGAAAGTTTCCGAAACAGTGAGGTATATCAACGGGTTATGGAATTATATTAAGATTGCGAGTAAATACTGAGATGGAAGTTAGCAAGGATGCCACTCATTCGGAGATCGAGCGATACATGAAGCTCGCAACGGTATGGCAGAATCGGGGAAAACCTCTGCAAGCGATCGCCAATTACGAAAAAGCGATTCAACTGCAACCAGATTATCTACCCGCTTATCTCAACCTCGTGCAATTACTTGTGCAAACGGGACAAACACAGCAAGCGATAGATACTTACGGGCAAGGAATAGAAACAGCGATCGCCAAAGTTTGGTTTCCGCCCCATCAAGCCAGGGAAGAGTATCGAAAAGCACTCAAACGACGGCAAGAAATCGGCCAAGCACCAAGAGTTTTACTTTATACTAATTGTCCTGGAACTTATGGAGCAGAACAAATCAGTCACGCGCTTATGCTTCGACTTGTGAACTCAGGGTATCAAGTAATCTGCGTTCAAACTCAAGCGGATCATCATTTGATTCAAGCTAGACAAGCTCTGGGTATCAAACATATCTGGCTGAAAGATGACGCATATCAATTTGGTTATACCTTCGGCAATGCTTTGGAAGTAGCGGAAATTGTTGCTGCTACGTTACCCGACCTGATTATCTTCGCCGATGGCAATCCTTTAGACGACCTAGCGGCGAATTGGGTAGCGATGAGCTTACAAATTCCCTACATTCGCGTGATTCACTGTGTCATTCCCGATTGGGCTAAATATTATGCACCCTATCTATGTTTATTGCCAGATATTTATCGAGCATCCGCAGCAGTCATTTCCGTCTCCCATGCCAATCTTCAGTTAATGCGAGAAATGTTTCTGTTACCAGAAAATCTGGGGCAAGTGATCTATAACGGTAGACCAGAGGATTATTTCGTTCCCTGTGTTGCAGAAGTCCGCGAACGTCTGCGTCAATATCTTGGTATCCCCTGGGATGGGGTGGTGATATTCACAGCTGCAAGGATGTATCCAGTTAAAGGATATCAACATCAGGTAAAGGCGATCGCACAACTCCGACAATTCCCTGTCTGGTCAAAACTCTATTTTGTCTGGGCTGGTATCGGTACTTTAGAAACGCAACTAAAAACGGATTTAGAAGAACTCGGTGTTGGTGAGCGGGTCAAATTTCTGGGGGAACGGGCGGATATTCCAGATTTACTGGAAGCGGCCGATATTTTTCTCTTACCCTCTCACGTTGAAGGAATGCCCTTAGCCATTATGGAGGCGATGGCCAAAGGTTTGCCTGTAATAGCAACGGCTATCAGTGGTATTCCAGAGGAGTTAGGAGATACCGGAAAACTTTTACCAGATCCAA
>NZ_JAYGHA010000029.1:0-72009 GCF_034931405.1 Anabaena sp. UHCC 0451
AAATTTATGATTTGTAGGCAAGATTAAAAAAGAAGTCGGGGATCTGATGGGATAAAGATCCCCGACTTCTGACATCAATTTATGATTTGTAGACCAGATCAAAAAAGAAGTCGGGGATCTGATGATTAAACACTATAAAATTAAAGTTTCCAGCCTAGCTTGTACTTCTTCTATTAAATCTTGTGATACGGTTTCCACAAATTTAACTTTTCTCGCTCTCCAATCTAATGTTTTAATTTGGTCAGCTAACACAACTCCTTTTGTTTGCATTCCCTCAACCAGTGGAACTTCAAAACTCAGCCCTTTTGCGTTGCTAGTTATGGGACAAGCTAGGATTAAAGAAGCCATTTGATTATATTTAATTGGAGATATCACCAGCACTGGACGATAGCCAATTTGCTCACGTCCTTGCTGTTGTATTTCCTCATTTAAGATGTTAGCAATATCATCAAAAGACATTCCTGATGCTTGTAGAGTCAATGCACGCCTAATAGAATCCGCCGTAAACCGCTGCTGATTGCAAAATTCTAATTTAACAATATCTCCTCTGTTGGGAAAATAAGAAACTACCAATCTTCATTCCCCACAGCATTTCCAGTTTCAAATTCAGGATGAAATTTATCGGGAGTCATACCCTCTAGTAACTCATCAAGTGTATATTTTTTCCTTTTTTGCGGTGTAATCACAATGCTGTTACCTTCCAGAGTCAAATTTATAGCTACTCCTTCGGTTAATTGCACTTGTTCAGCTATAGATTTAGGAATGCGAATAGCTAAACTGTTTCCCCATTTTGCGACAATTGTAGTCATACTCTATATAAATTGTTAAAGTTCCGCCTTTAAACAACTTGCCTGATTGTATCTACTTTGAAGATACAGATTTAATCAGCAGATGTCAACGGGAAGTTTAGATTTTGTATTATGTACACCTGAGTTTGAGTAATTTATGTATATTTTCTGCAACATATACACATAATCAATAAATGTCAGCTAGTATCATAATCGACTTAGCCATTAAGATGTATTACCATGACTAACTCTAACTCGGAACTGTGGGATAAAATTCGTAAGCAATTTGATAGCGCACCATATCCAAATCGCCCTCTTGATGAATCTCCTAAAGATGATGTTAATGCCCTCTATATTCATAACATAATTACCTCATACTATTTGAGAAATCAGAAAGTTATAGACACTAAAGATAAAGTAATTTTAGATGCTGGATGTGGTTCTGGCTATAAATCCTTAATGTTAGCAGAAGCTAATCCTGGTGCAAAAATTGTCGGTGTAGATATATCAGAAGAGTCGGTAAAACTTGCACGGCAGCGTTTAGAATATCATGGTTGTGATAATGTTGAATTTCATGTTTTATCTATTTATAATTTGCCAGAGTTAAACTATCAGTTTGATTATATTAACTGTGATGAGGTTCTCTATCTTTTACCAGATATATCTGTAGCTTTGCAAGCTATGAAAGCTGTATTAAAGGCAGAGGGTATTATTCGCACCAACCTACATAGTTATATGCAGCGATTTAATTATTTTCGCGCTCAAAAAATATTCCAAATAATGGGTTTGATGGATGACACTCCAGGAGAAATGGAAATAGAAATTGTGAATGATACCATGACAGCTTTAAAGGATAATGTTAATCTCAAAGCTACAATATGGAATCCTAATCTAAATATATATCAAAGCGAAAATGGACAGGAAAGGATTTTAGTTAATTACTTGCTGCAAGGTGATAAGGGTTATAGTATTAATGATATGTTCTCAGCGTTAAAAGCGGCTGATTTAGAGTTTATCAAGATGAGAAATTGGCGACAATGGGACTTGATGAACTTATTTAAAGAACCAGATAATTTACCTGCTTTTCTGGGTATGAGTTTACCAGAAATTTCTGCACAGGAACAGCTAGAATTATCTGAACTACTCCACCCTGTGCATAGACTACTAGATTTTTGGTGTGGACATCCCCAAGCAGGAAATTCTTTTGTACCTGTTTCTGAATGGACTGACGCTGAGTGGGAAAATGCAACTGTACATCTACATCCACAGTTAAAAACCCCTGAATTTCAAACACAAGTTATTGCTTGTGTCAACGAAGGTGAGACTTTTCCGATTCGTAAGTATTTAGCTTTAAATGAGGAAGTGGTCTATGTAGATAGTGCAACTGCTCTATGCTTATTACCCTTGTTTAACAAACCTCTACCCATGATGTCTTTAGTAGACTATTGGCAATATTTTAGACCTTTTGACCCTCTGACAGCACAACCTATAGATAAAGTGAAGGTTTTTCACCTATTGCAAAAGCTACTTTTGGTGTTGGAGGATTTTGATTTGATTATGTTAGAATCACGATTTTGATTTTAGTTGCTAGTGATACCTCTTAAAAAGGGGGAATTTAAATCAAGTATGAGATTTATCAAATATCCTCTTAGACAAATCTCAACATTGGCAACAAAAAAATAGAGCCGTTCTATCATATGTCTCTACACTTGCAGCACACAGATTGTCAATATTGTCAATTTAGTTAAAATAAGGAAAATGACAGAGATAAAGCTTCACATTGGTGGAAAAGAACTTCATCCAGAATGGAAAATATTAGATATAGAACCTCGTCCAGAGGTGGACTATATTGGTAACGCATCAGATTTAAGTCAATTTGATGATAATTCCATTGCTGCTATTTATGCCAGTCATGTTTTAGAACATTTTTACTATGCCATAGATAACGAGTTGGTCGAGACCCTCACAGAATGGTATCGGGTTCTTAAACCAGGTGGACAACTGTTTATTAGTGTTCCTGACTTAAGAAAGTTGTGTTGGATGTATCTGCATCCAGAGTTTACAGTTGTTGACAGAATGCACATCATGCGGATTATATTTGGCGGACACACCAATATATATGATGTTCATAAAGTAGGATTTGATTTTGAAATACTAGCAGTTTTCCTAGAAGAAGTAGGATTTAACGAATATCAACAGGTCAATGAGTTTGACTTGTTTAAAGACAGCAGTACAATCCGCATTTTAGATACACTTATCAGTCTTAATGTAATTGCTACAAAACCATATACCCAATAAAAACGCGTAAGTAGGATTAAACGATAGCGCAAACCAACAGCATCTATAAAGACATGGGTTTACTTACGTTAACCTACCCTACACAAATGTTATTTTTCAGCCTTAGCAGAACAGTATTAGATAGAAAAAACATTCTTTGACTCTCTTGTGAAATCGCCTCTATCCCATGAAAGTCTCTCTAAATAAAGGTTGTAGTCCATTTTCATCACTATTAAATAGATGGTAAAAAAAATTTTTTCAGGAGGTGATATGAAATTGATCAGATGTGGGTAAGTTCTTAGCATAGAGAAACAAACAACACTCCACCCCAAGGAAAACTACTATGAAAACTGAACTGAAAGCAAAATTCATCCAACACATCCTCGGCAAAAAGAAAGAAAACGAAGGTTTCACCCTAATTGAATTGTTAGTTGTAATCATCATCATCGGTATTCTGTCTGCTATTGCTCTACCTTCCTTCCTCAACCAAGCTGCAAAAGCTAAACAGTCTGAAGCTAAAACCTACGTTGGTTCAGTTAACAGAGCGCAACAGTCCTACCGGATTGAAAATGCGTCGTTTGCTAATAATATAACCCAGCTGGAAATTGGTATTCCTACCACAACCCCTCATTATGATTATACGATCGCCAACGCAAGTAACACCACAACTACCTTTACCGCAGTATCTAAGGATGCCACATCTCTAAAAAGTTTCGCTGGTGGTGTTGTTATTCTTGCAACTGGACAAACTTCTGCTGTTGCTTGTCAGACAACGGGAGTTAGTGGTACTGCTCCTACACTTACACTAGGCACTGCAGCGCCTGCTGCCTGTGCAACTGGGGAACTAATGAAATAAGGTATAATGCTTTGTATTTGAAAATGCTAGATCAATTACAGTTGATATAGCATTTTTTTATCTGATTTTTTACCAAAAACATGGGTTTGAGGTTCCTCTCCCTTCTAGGGCGACTTTTTGATAGAATAGTACAAACAGGCAGGGCATTGTCTGTTGGGCGAGACAGTGTAAGACGGGGATTCCTGCAACTGTTGTTTGAAAGAAAGAATCTCCGCGCTTCTAGGGCGGGGAGTGTGTCAAATAATGTAGGGGTTAGCGATGTTAACCCCTGCTTTTGAGTTTTCAGGTAATTTGTGATCAGATTTCTATAGTGTTCGGTTAGAATATTGAAACTTTGCATATCCCCTAAATTCCCTATTTATAAATAAGTTCTAGGTTTTTAATTATGACTACCCAGTTAAATGATCAAGTTTCTTCAAACCTAACCTTATTAAGCATTCAAGAATACGAACAAAATATTACTAAAAATCCCCAGGAAGTTACTAACTATTGGTATTTAGGACTAAACTTATTATTAGAGGGTAGAGAAGAAGAAGCACAGATTACTTGGATGACTCCTTTTCTCGAATTTGGAGAACAAGAGTCAGAACAATGGTTGCAAGAATTAACAGAAATTTTATTAAATGCTGCTCAACAACAAGAAGCCAATTCTAACTATCAACTAGCTTGGGTAATTCGTCAACACATCAGAGAATTTGTCACTGATGATATTAATAATCTTTTAAAAATAATTGAACTAAATATTGACTTAAAGATTCATGATCTGGAAACGAATATTAATCAATTAATTGAACTTATATCTCAACTCACAAAAGCTCCTGCTTTTGATGAAAAATTACTAGTTCAAGTGATTGAAAAATTAGCTCATCCTGATCCGGTAAGTCCTCCTCCCTTTCTAGATAAATTGGTGGAAGTATTTATACCTTATTTATTAACTTCAGAAACCATTATTAAATTATTGACAGATAAAGCCGATGCCTATCATTATTTCTTTTACCAGCAGATGTCAATTTATTTTGCAAAAATTGCGCTCCGGCTAAAACCTAATAATTTAGATTGTATTAGAAAAATTATTTCTCCAATGCAAAGACTAGGACGAGATTATACTAAAGAGTCTATTGATTGGGCAAATAAATATTTAGAAATTTCTCAAGAACCAGTTGATCAAATAATTGGGACACAATTTTTATTGGAAGCATTTTTAACTTCTTGTCAGAGTTGGGAAAAATCAGTTCAAGCTTACCAAAAACATAAACTATTTTTATCTAATCTTGATATCAGTCAAATAGAAAATGAAAGTTTAGTGCAACTTTTAGCTGTTGGTGCTTTTTTACTATACATGGAGGATAATCCTCGTGAAAATAGGGTAATTCGCAATAGAGTCGCAGCTTTATGTCAACAACTGATAGACAAAAATTTTCCTGAATATATCAGCACTTATCAGCAACGTTTTCACTCACATCGTCCTTCTTTGAGTGAGCGTCCTTTAAGAATAGGCTATTTATCAGCATCTTTTCGGACTCATTCTGTCGGTTTTTTAGCTTGGTGGTTATTAAAATATCATGATCGACAACGATTTGATGTTTATTTATATTCTTTAGGAGATATTCCTGAAGATCCTCAACAACAGGCTTATAAAAACGAATTTGGTGATCATTTTTATCAAGGAAATCTGCCGATAGTGACAGTTGCAGATAAAATTAACCAAGATGAAATAGATATTTTAGTTGATTTAGATAGTTTAACTTCCTATGGTAATTGCGCTGTTGTAGCCCTAAAACCTGCACCAATTCAAGTTAGTTGGTTAGGGTACGATGCAACAGGTTTTCCAGGAGTTGATTATTTTATTGCTGATAATTATGTATTGCCAGAATCAGCACAAGATTATTATAGTGAAAAAATTTGGCGACTTCCTCAAAATTATATTGGGATTGATGGATTTTCTGTAGGAACACCAACTATCAGCAGAGAATCTTTAGATATTCCTGAAGATGGGATTATTTATTTTAGTTCCCAAACCGGAGTAAAACGTAATCTGCATAATATTCGCTTACAAATGCGAATTATTAAACAAGTTCCGAATAGTTATTTTCTCCTCAAAAGTCATCGAAGTAATCATCAAGATTTGCAAGATTTTATCACTCCAATTGCTGAATCGGAAGGAGTTGATTTAAAACAGTTAAGATTTTTACCTTCTGCACCCACAGATGCAGAACATCGTGCTAATTTAGCTATTGCTGATATAGTTTTAGATACCTATCCCTACAACGGTGCAACCACAACCCTAGAAACATTATGGATGGGTATACCATTAGTTACCAGAGTGGGAGAACAATTTGCGGCTCGTAACAGTTATACCATGATGATGAATGTGGGAGTTACAGAAGGTATTGCTTGGAGTGATGAAGAGTATGTAGAGTGGGGTGTGAGGTTGGGTAAAGATGAGAAATTAAGACAAGAAATTGTTTGGAAATTGAGGAAGTCAAGACAAACATCACCGCTATGGAATGGTAAGAAGTTTGCGCGGGAAATGGAGAAAGCTTATTTACAGATGTGGGAAATATATATTGATAGTAAAAAATAGATAGTAGGTTGGGTCTGAGTAGAAATAAAAGTTTACCTCGTGTTGCGGTTAAAATCGTGAGTACAAAAACAGGATTATCTAAAAATTTATTTCCTCCCTGTCCCTATTCTTTGGAACAATTATTAGATGATGATTGGTATCCCAAAGAATAAGAGTTTAAATTTTTGACAATCCATGATTAACTTCTTATACCAATTCTGTATAAAGATGCGCCAAATTTATCAGGGTTTTAACCGCAGAGGCGCAGAGGTCGCAGAGGAGGAAAATACAAGTCACAAAATTAAGCGCAGCCTCATAAAGAAATGGTATTAGATTCTTAAAATAGTTGATCAAATTTGATTCATCCAACTATCTAGTTGATAACTTTCTAACTTACTAACTGGTGCTTGTGATAAAGCTATTCTATCCTCATTATCTAAAATGATTCTACCATGAATAAGTGGTAATAAAGATTGCCATTGCATATCCCCTAGCTTATCTACCAGGGATATATCTATGGTATCAGTAATATCTAAATCTTCAAGTAATAGATTCATCGCTACACTAGATAAAAACATTTCTATATCTTCAGTAGCAATATCACCTGTGTGCATAATCAGGGTAATTTTCTCATTATTTGGATGATTTGCTAATGTTTGAATTATTTGTTGTAACTCAAAACCCAGTTCATCTTCTGGTTGTGTCCAATCAGGGAATATGATTAGATTAATCTCCCTTAAGCGCAGGTTTTGTTCTAGGTTTTCTGCAAGATAGGTTATAAATAATTCCTGGAACAGATTACCCATTTTTGCTGAGTAAGAACGACTATCAAGGAAACTAGGATTATTATTCATAGCTGCCTTAATTTCATCGCTTTTCTGTTTCCGTAATTCAGCATTATTCCCCAGTGTAACTGCTAATTGTATATAAGATTCTTCACTATCTGCTACCAAACCAGGAATATTTAATGTTAGAATCATTGCTGCTCCCATTGCAGAACGGAAACAATTTCCTTGTCTAGCTATGACTGGTAAATTAACTTGCAGTGGTTCTACTAGAGAAGTTGTTCCAGCAAAGGGAAAAGAATCTAAATAGACATCTGCTATTTTATAGTATTCCTTCATGTCCTGTCTATCTGGCACTGGTTGGGGATCTAATACTATTAATCTTTCAGGTGCTAACCCATAGTTGATAAATATGGAATTGAGGTAATTGATAAATTGTGTTTTGGGATAATTTTTAGCCCAATTTGGACCGAAAGGAAAAAGCACTAATACTGAATTTGGTACTTGAATAATAATTTTTGCCCAGGTTTCTATGAGTTCGGGAATGATTTTAAAGTAGTTAGCACAGGAGGTAAAGACAACTGCATCTTCTGGAATACCTAAGTTATTTCGCTCAACAGGAGTTGTGATTTTCCCTTCTTCAGTTCCATAACTGAAACAGTGGGCTGAACCTTCTAATTTAATTAGTTTTTCTTGATAATGTTCTTGTGCTGTGGGTGATGGATCTGTTAATGTACCGGAAATATAATAATCCATATTTCGCATTCCGGTTGTCACCACAGAACCACCGCTAGTAACTTGTATTCTAGCTAATCTATGGGCTGCTAATAAGCAGAATTGATTAGTTGATATGGTGACGTTGGTAGCTATGAATAATATATCAAGATCATCATCACGAATTGTTTTTACCTGTTGTGATAATTCCTGTGGTAATGGTTTAAATAAGTTGGCGGAAAGTTGACAATATTGTTCTAATGGTTCACCTGTTTCTGCAAGAGGATATAAGATAACTTCAAAGTCCCGGCTGAGATATTCATAAACTGGCAGATAGGCAAATGTTTCTGCTGAGGGTGTAAAATCTGTGGCTAGAATACCCAGGCGGATTTTTTTCCTGTTTATAGGTCTATCGGTAAATTGATAATCTGTTTCTAGTCCTTTGATTTTCAGGAAATGTTCTATTATTTCTGCTCGTTTTACATAGATATTTTTCAGGTTTTTTTCATTGAAGTATGGAGGAATAAAGGTAGTACGTTGAATGAAATAATTAGTGATTTCACACCCCAAGGTATAATCTAAATTATTAAATATTTGTTTGTGTAAATTATTAATACTATTTTCTATATACTCATGGTATTTCTTTGCTTCTCCTATTGTACGAAAGTAACCTGGGAAAGATACTAAAAACTGTACATATTCAGATATAAACCATTTTGGTAAACATGAAAAATCAGACGGCAAAAGTAATTGTAATTGATGAGAATTGCAATACAGCATAGATATTAGTAAATGCTGGATGGCTTTTGGTTGCCGTAGGTCTTGAGGGATGTTATCTAATATTTCCTTAACAAAAGTCTGTTCTTCTTGGGTTAAATTTTGATTTTGAATCCCACTATAGAGTAGTGTTTTATAGGTATTACCAAACAACCCTGCATAGATTTTTGGTAATTCGTTATCTGAAATATTTAGTATTTGGGTTGCTATTTCTTTTCTTAGTTGCTGTAATTCTGTTATTGGTAAATTAATAACAGGTTCGTTAACAAAAAATATATCTTTAACTTTTAAAATCTGAGAATTTCTATCTGATATTTCTGGTTCAGCACAAACTATGGTAATCATATCATTTACAAAACGTTGAATTGTTTCTTCGCCATATTTAATGGATATCTCTTGTTGATATCTCGCTTCTGGTAAAGTATTTCTTGCATATTCAACTTCATTGAATCCATAAGCAATTCCTTTTAACTCATACTCTTCATATTTTTCTAAAATTATTGATAGTGTAGAACTTCTTAACCATTCTTGTTTTGTAGAATCTGCAATGGGAATAATGATAGGGATACATCCACACATAGCAGCTATGAAATTTATGTAAGAATATGGATCATAGGATATTAAATACTCTTTAATATTGAAAATTTCAATTAAAATCTCTTGAGATAAATGATCATCTAAAAATAAAGAGTCTTGGGGATGCACATATTGTAAATTTTTGTGAAATTTGTGTCCTTTTCTAATGATGTGACAATATCCATTTCTGGATTGACCATGATTTTTCAATGCTGGATTTATGTATAATGGAGCAATAATATTATAGTTTTTAATGTCTTTCTCAAGATTATATGTACAATAATGATAAACGAAGTCATCTTTACCCCAACTTGTATATATATCCTGTGGACAATTAATACCCAGTTCGCAAAGAATCCATCTAACTACATATTTTGCTTTGAGAGGATTTCCAACTATAACTTCTGGATATACAACTACTGTATTTTCATTAATATCCTCTTTGTGTGCATATTTTTCAAAAATACTATTGGATAATTTAAACCCATCCCTATCAAATATTTTACAATCAAATCCTGATTTATCAATAGTATACGCTAAACTATACAGAGCAACAACACCTCCGATATTAGATTGAAAGCATGGGGAATAAATAACAAAATTTATTTGATATTTATGATTATTTGGTAACATTAAGATAGGCATAGTATTAATTTAGTAGATGAATTTTAAAATTGTTTTTGTTTGATTACTTTACAGCAGTAGAATAGGAAATTTTAGGCTTGACTTTCCCTATACATAATAACCTTTCACTACTTTCTAGTAAATCCATTTGATGATAATTAAAACACTTCCTTAAATTTTCAGGAGTACCTAAATCTAAGTTGATTAAATAATCTTCATAGAACTTTTTCCCTTTTCCCACAGGTACTATTTGAATATCATAACAATATTTTTCTAGAAAATATGTCACTTCTGAAATAGTAAAAAACCTTGCAGTGTAAAGAGGATCATCAATTTTTAGCTTATTAAAGTATTCTACAAAAGAAGGGTTATGTGCATTGTGTACTGCTACCATCATTCTTTTACTTGTAACTCTATGTTGTTCAGAAACCAGTAAATTAATTTCATCATCTGAGAAACAACTCCAGAATCCGTTGTGATAGGAGACATCAAAGTATTTATTCTCAAAAGGTAATTGCAAAGCGTCAGCTTGAATAATTAAATTTTCATATTCGGGAAATCGCTTTTTAGCTTGTTCAACTGATTGATTAGAAAAATCTATACCATAACACTCTACACCCCATTTATTTAGTTTTGCCATATCTCGAAAACTACCAGCACCAATTTCTAGAATTTTTTTCTCGTCACTTTCTAGGAAAGCGTATAAGTAATGTGCAAATCTAGGATCATTCTGGTAACGATCAAAAATTTTCACCCATTCTGAATTCCAATAGTTTTTATCTTTTAATAAGTCCATTTACTTGTCATCCTAAAATATAAATAAAAATTATACAATATAGGCAATCTGTTACAATTCTATATTTTTTATTTGTTTCCATAATAATATTCATTATCGTAGCTAAAGTTATCTAAATCAAAAGCAAATTGTATAGATAATCGATCATCTATACAGTTCTTTTTCCTTTCTTCAAAAATTACACCATGTAGTGTTCGTCTACCCCAAAACATAACACAAAGTCCTGGTTGTGGGTAAATATTAATTTTATTATTATGTATTAAATTAATTTTTTTATCCATCTCATCTTTGAATATTCTAGGATCTTGGCGTACCAGTGGATAAAGAACAAGTGGAAAATTTAAGTTAGCTGTAAGATATATAATTATAGTTAGTTGATTCCTATCAAAGTGTAATCTAAATCTATCATTTTTTGAGTTGAGTTTATTAGCAGATATTCCAATTGTTGTATCATCTATTTCGACAATTTCAGAAAAGCAAGATTTCAAGAAATTGAGGGTAGATTTGTATAGCTCACAAGTAAGAGGTGATCTGGATAATAATTCATTTCCATTTATTGTTGAAATAACAATACCATCATTGTTGACATATATTACTTGTTCAGACGTAAAAGCATTTTTTATTTGATTTTCAAGCTCTTTGACTATCGTATTTTGTACATAATTTTCAATCATGACAAAACCTTCTTCGTTTAGCTTTTCGATTATATTCATTGACGCTACAGAAATTCCAACATTAATTGACATACTTTTTGAATTATTTATGTGTGTATTATTTCTATGTATCTTTTTGAGATTATTTGCTGATTATACGGAATTTCTTTATCAATGGT
The DNA here is from genome assembly GCF_034931405.1 of Anabaena sp. UHCC 0451. Classification (NCBI taxonomy): domain Bacteria; kingdom Bacillati; phylum Cyanobacteriota; class Cyanophyceae; order Nostocales; family Nostocaceae; genus Anabaena; species Anabaena sp. UHCC 0451. The sequence continues at coordinate 11,589 of NZ_JAYGHA010000029.1, forward strand.
TACACCTTGAAAACATTTAATATGGTTTTCAATAAAATCATAGCCCGCAATAATAGAAAAACCTATTCCCGCAGAAAATCTAGGATTGATGTCCATGATAAAGTATTTACCTTGAGAAAAGATAAGTTCAATGTTGATACACCCAATTATATCTAAAGATTCTGTAATTTGGTTGACGATATAGTTTAATTTATCATCGTTAAATAATTCAATTACTATACCTGCACCATTAACTGTTCTTAACAGCTCTTTGCGAGCAATAGAAACTTGATTTTTAAACTTATCTCTAATCGTATCCACAGTTATATATATTCCTTCAATATATGGTTGAAAAATATAGTCTTGAGCTTGCTCAATGGCATTCTGAAGATGTTGTTTATTTTTTGATATAATCACACCTTCGGAACTTCTACCTTTTCTTGGTTTGGCTATGATAACGTCATAATTATTCATATCAATATGATCTATATTTTCAAAAGTTGGTATCACTGATACTTCTCTATTTTGCGTGAAAAAACTGAAAAGATTAAATTTATTTCTCGCTATTTGTATAGAATGTGGATTTGAACAACATAGAGTTATACCTTGAGTGTGAAATTTTTGAATTTGCATACATAATACATCTATTTCGGGGTCAGTGAGTGGAATCAAAAAATCTACTTTATTTGATTTGCAAATTTCTAAAACATATTCTGTGTATTTTTTGTCATTGGTTAAAGGTACTTGATAAAAATAATCAACTAATTTTGAGGTTACTATCCATTCTTGAGGGTAAATATCAAAACCTATAATTTTACATTCGCAGTTGTTTTTCAGTGATTTAATCACTGCTTCGGATGACATAGAACCAATTGCTGTTAGCGCAATATTCATTAACATTAAACAAGTGAGGTTTATAATTAAATTAAATTTCAAAAATCATTTTTTAGCTGCTTATTCATATTTGATATTCCTGATTTTTCCCTATAACTGCTAATTTAATAATTTCACATATTTTACCTATATCCTCCTCAGAAATAGCTGTACCCGTTGGCAAAACCAAAACCCTCTGACCTAACTTTTCCGTTTCCGGTAACAACAAACCCGCATGGGGAAAATAAGAACGGTAGGGTTGCATCCGATGACAACCAGGATAAAAATACCTCCTCGCAATCACATTTTCTGCATGGAGAATTTTCAATAACAAATCTCTGCCAACTTGGGTTTTCTCCTCATCTATTTCTAACACAATATATTGATAATTATTCCTTTCCGCTTCATTAACAGGTAATAAAGAAACTCCCGGAATATCTGCTAAACCTTGTTGATAACAATAATAATTTCTACGGTTTACCTCAATAAACTCGGTAATACTTTCAAAGGAAGTCAACCCCATAGCGGCTGATACCTCAGACATCTTACCATTAGTCCCTAAATAGATGACGTTATCAAAACCAGAAAAACCAAAGTTTTTCATTAACCGCAATTTCTGATTTAACTCATCATCATTAGTAACAATTGCACCCCCTTCAAAGGTATTCATAAACTTTGTAGCATGAAAGCTAAATACTTCCGCACTGCCAAAATTACCAATCATTGTTCCTTGATGAGAACACCCAAAAGCATGGGAAGCATCAAACATCAGTTTAAGATGATGCTTATCAGCAATTTCTGTGAGTGTTTCCACGTGACAAGGTTGTCCCCAAACATGAACACCAATAATACCTGATGTTCGTGGTGTAATTAAAGATTCTACACGCCAAGGGTTGAGGGTATGGGTTTTAGGGTCAATATCACAAAAAACAGGTGTAATTTCTTGCCATTGTAAGGCATGGGCTGTAGCAATAAAGGTAAAAGAAGGAATGATTACTTCCCCTTTTAATTCCAATGCTCTAATTACCAACTCTAAAGCTATAGTACCATTGCAAATTGCTATACAATGTTTAACACCTAAATAGTCGGCTATTCTCTGTTCAAATTCTTGGACAAATACACCGTTATTAGATAACCAACGGCGATCAAGCATATCATTAATTCGGGCAAGAAGGTGATCGCGGTTGCCAATATTCGGACGGCCTACATAGAGTTTTTCTTTAAATTTTGGTTCACCACCAAAATAAGCTAGTTGGGAAAGATTGTTAGATGTAAACATAATAATTCTTTAAGAAATTCAATGTTAATTATTAGAAGATTTTTCGACTATATAAAACACTGAACGAGGATGTATACCGTGTTTTTCAAATGTTTGATCACCAAAAAAATTGATATCTAGTTGATTAACTAAAAACCCTGCTGATGAAAGTTTATTAATAAACCCAGGTTTGGAATACATACGCACATGATCATCATAATAAGGATTTATTTAGTAAATTAGATATTTCTTATGTGAGTTAGCGATCGCTCTCCCTCTTCTTCACATCCGCCAACACACTCTGATAATCTTGTCTATCAGGATGTAACTTAACCAACCTCTCCATAAGTGCGTTAGCGTAGCTCACCGTAGGTATAAGTCCTTAAATTACCCCTTGTGTCCGTAGGATACCCAGAATTTCCCAAAATCTATCATTTCCTTGATATGTTAATGTTTATTTAAATAAATCTTTACAATTAACATCAGTCAAAAATGTTATTAAATATTATAAAATAGCATTTACTCATCTAGTTCTACTCCCAATTCTCGCAATTTTGCCGCTAATTTATCAGCCCGTTGTTTTTCTTGTTCAGCCCGTTGTCTTTCCTGTTCAGCTAGTTCTTCACCTGTTAATAAAAGATTACCCTGTAAATCCCACCACCGTAACCACGGCAATTCTACATTTTTATATGTTCCTTGCCAAATTCCTAATTCAACACCCATTTTTTGAATTAGATAACGCCCCTTTTCATTAGGTGGCATTAAATAATATTTTCCTTCTACTAAATGATATAATTCTAAAGATGATTTCTTCTCTTCATAAATTCCATAAAAAGGAACTCTAATGGCTTTTTCATAAACCCAAAATTTACCCTGATAGGGAGTTTCATCCCTTTCTTCCTTACCATTACCAGATACAAATTCAATGACAATCAAAGGAGCTACAAATTCCTGCCATAAAACGTAAGAACGGCGCATTTGCCCATTTAAAGTGGGTGGTACATCAGGAACATAAAACCAATCTGGTGCTTCTGCTCCCCGTTCTGGAGGTTCAGTAATCCGCCAATAAATACCGCTATCTTGACCTATACAAAATTGTCTATCTGGGTGAATTTCTTGTAGTTTTGACCAAATAGATTCTGTTAATAAAATACTTTGGGGATGCTCTTGAAAGTTCTTCACTATTGTTCCATCTTCACAGGGTAATTGAGTATGATCTGGTAACTGTGTGGGAATATCTAGTTTAATACTATCCATAACTTACCATTGTGGAAGAATAGGGTTGTGTTCGCTACAATATACTATTGTATCTATTTTATTTAAATGAGTTTATTTAAATAAATCTTTACAATTAACATCAGCAAACCCAAAAATCATTATTTAATTCTTTTATGCTGAGTTATATTTTTATTCACCAGCTTGAGATTTAAGAATATTTACTATACTATCTGACAGCCATAAACCAGCATCTTGTAAAGCCTGGATTCCTGGAGATATACTAGAAATAAGTCCACGTTTTTTCGCTAAAATTAGTAACCCACCAGTACCCATAGTAATAATACTTAACGATTGACCACAACGCCGCGCTGCTCTATCATCAACTATAGCGGCATAACCTAATTTTTGATAAGCTAAACTTAAGACTTGTGATTCCCCTTTTCCTAAATCCCAAGCTGCTACTTCAGGTACTATATCATCAACTTTGATTCTTGTGATCCAAGAAACATTAGGTAATTCCCTTGCAGCAATATCATCTTTTACTCCTTGGGTAACTTCTTGAAAAACGCCTTCAGGAACTAATATTTCGGTGAATAATTGAGGTAATAATTTAGCTTGTTGACTTTTGAACAGAACAATTAGAGGAGAAGAATTAATGATGATGCTATTAATCAACATTTGCCATTTCCTCAGCTAATTCTTCTGCCGTATATTGAATGAAATCTACACGATAGCGTGATAAAGCATTAATAAATTCTGCACGAGTCAAACCAGCTATTTCTGAGGCTTTATTTTGTGAAATATCACCTAATTCATACCATTTAACAGCAGCAGCAATTCTCATTTCCTGTACAAACTCTTCTGGATTTTTCCGCAATGAAGAAAAGATCGTTTCTGGTAATTGAATGGGTACAGTTTTCATAACTTTATCAGTGAGCAAAATAATCCATCTGAACTATATTCTAAGAGCGATCGCTCTTAATTCCCCACTTTCTTTTTCACATCTGCCAACACAGTCTGATAATCTTGCCGATCAGGATGCAGCTTCACCAACCTCTCCATCAGTGCGTTAGCGTAGCTCACCGTAGGTATCGCTCCCTGATTATCCCCCGATTTTAACCGAATAATAGACAACTTCTCCAATGCAACTTGATTATTCGGTTCTCTTTGTAAAACCAACTCATAACCCTTAACCTGTTTTTGCAACTCAGTCTCAGCCGATTGCACCGCAACAGACGGCTCAGGTCTTTCCCAAGCCTGTTTAACAGTATTAAAACCCCCAAATAATATAGAACCACCGAAACCGAATAAAGAAATATATGTAACAATTCTTTGCTTTCTGGCAATTTGCTGACGACGTTTCTCTAAGTAATCACTACCTGAACTTGCCATATTATGTATAATTGCTGCGGAAAAAACTGAAAAACAGCAATCCTCCTCTCCTATTTATAAAATTACCCACAAAATTGCAGAAACTATCACACCCAACCACCAAAACCAGTTAACCTAGCGGAAAAAACCGATAATTAAATAAAGATTTGCTAACTTTTCGCAGAATTTCATCAGCATCTGCATAACTAGTGGTTTGTGGTCGTGATTACCGTACAAAAACCAATTTCTAGCAATTGACTAGATTGAGTTATGATATACTTGAAAAGTTAAGACCAGCCTTTCCCAGCTATAAGACCTACGCACCAGTAATAATTAAAACCCGGAAAGAAGTTTTAACTAAGCATTTACACAAACAAAATCTGAACTATATCGAGTTATGACTCAGCAAGTGATTCACCCTATGGTGAAATTGCAGCGTAATGTGCAATCACTCGTAGAATCCAATATTATCAAGCCCACTGATAGCATCTGGAAAATTGCCTTACTCTATGGCAATGACTGGCAGCACTGGAAACAGGAACTGCAAGACTTTGGCTTCAGTATGCAAGACCCCATTGGTGATCTGTTAGCAGTAGAAACCTGGGACGAAAACTAGGGATTAGGGACTGGGGAGATGGAGAGATGAATCACCCAATCACCAATCCCCAATCCCCAAAGGAGCTAAATCTATGACTCAAACCTTATCTAAAACTAAAATTCCCCTAGTTACCTTTGAAGAATTTATTCAATGGAAACCAGAAGGACAATTTTATGAACTCCATGATGGGGAAATAGTTGAAATGAACCCACCAGTAGGAAAACACGAAATCAGCACTGGGTTTTTATCTAGAAAAATAACAATCGAGTTTGACAGGCTAAATCTTCCCTACTTTATCCCTAAACAAGCACTAGTTAAACCATCAACCAGTGAATCAGCCTATTGTCCCGATGTTTTGTTGATAGACCTGACAAACCTAGTCAACGAACCCCTATGGGAAAAAACATCAACAGTTACCCAAGGTGATTCAATCCCATTACTCATCGAAGTTGTCAGTACAAATTGGCGAGTTGATTACTATAAAAAATATAGTGATTATGAAGAAATGGGAATTAAAGAATACTGGATAGTAGATTATCAGCCTTTTGGTGCTACTAAATTCGTTAACGAACCGAAACAACCCACTATAACCGTTTGTTCCCTAATGGGGGAAGAATATAAAATCAACCAATTTAGAAATAACGACAGCATCATTTCATCTACCTTCCCAGAATTGAACTTAACTGCCAATCAAATTTTTCTAGCTGGTAGCTGACATTAACGCCTTAGCCAATTCCTTAGCACTTTGATAGCGATCGCGTGGTAAAGGTTCTGTAACCCGCTCAATCACTGATCGAAGTTGGGGACTAATAGTCGGCATATTTTTAACATCAAAATAAAAACCTCGTCCCCTTTGACGGAAAAACTGCAACGGATTTTCACCCGTCAGTAAAAAAATCAGAGTAGGACCAATAGCATACAAATCTGATTGCGTCAGAGGTTGTCCCCTTTCCTGTTCAGGAGCGCAATAACCCTCAGCACCGATTCTTGTCCCCGGTGCAGTTCCAGTTTCCTTCACAGCCCCAAAATCCAACACCACAATCTGATTATTAGCATTTTTCACCATCAAATTAGCAGGTTTAATATCCCGGTGAATCAGTGGCTGATCTTGGTTATGCAGATAATCTAAAATATCACAAGTTTGAATCATCCAAGCGATCGCTTGATTGGGAGTCACAGGACCTGTATTATAGACACGTTTTTCTAAATCTTGTCCGTGAATTAACTCCATTGCTAGGTATTTTTTACCACCCTCAACAAAGAAATCATAATACTTAGGAATACCTGGATAATTAAGACATTTAAGCGTATTTGCTTCCCGTTCAAACAACTCTTGAGCTTTAGCAATTCTAGCCATATCAGCATTCATTTGCTTCAATACTAATAACTGCGGTATTCCGGTTGTCAAACCCGTAGCATCCCAAGCCAGATAAGTAGTACCCATACCGCCCTGTCCCAGAGTGCGTAAAATCTGGTAATGACGAATACGCTTGATAAAACTCAGAGGTTGTCCGCAATGAACACAAAATATATTGTTTGGTGAGTTTCCTTCATGACGACAAAGGGAAACAGCGGCTTTTTCAGTTTCCGGGGGTATTTGCTGCCCAGGTGAAGCAGTCGGTTCTGGGATATCCTGAAGTTGAAATTTGAGTAGAGGTCCCCCCTGTGCTAGTTCTAAGAAAGAATTATCAGGTAACGTGCTTTTAGTGATCAGAGTACCATTGACGAAAGTACCATTTGTTCCTTGATTAATTACCTGCCAAGCATCACCCTTACTACCAGCACTAACTTGCTTAATTTCCAGATGATATCGAGATACTAAACTATCATTTAAGACAACGTGATTATCCACCGCTCGACCAATGCGAATCACGGATGAATTTTCAAAACACCACTGCTTCAGGGGCGTTTTATGTTGCGAGTCTAACAGGGTAAGAGTAACCACAATAAAAAATAACTCTATCGCCAACCTTGCTGATTAGGAGCAACCTTGACCCGAATCAGTATACCCGTAATATTATCGTGACCATTGTGTTCATTGGCCAAATCAATCAAGTCAATGAGACCTGATTCCAAATTTGTACTAGAACTCAGCAATGGTGCTAGGTGAGTCTGCCAATAAGTTTCTACTAAATCATTATCTGATAAACCATCCGAAACTAACAATAGCAGAGTATCTTCACGAATCTCGAAAAAATCTACATCAGGATGGAGAAAATTTACATCCCTTGGACCCAAAGCTTGAGTGAGTTGGTAGGCATCTGGACGGGCATAAGCTATACTTTGTTCTACCCCTTTGGCAATTTCCCGTTGACCAACTTCGTGATCTACAGTCATTTGTTCTAGTCCGCCTTTGCGTGTAACGCGATAAAGACGACTATCACCGACATGAGCGATCGCTAATTTGGTATTTTGCATTAATAGCATCACCAAAGTAGTACCCATGCGTCCCACACCAGAACGCAGCCCTTCCTGATTGAGATCGTAAATTGTCTGATTAGCTAAAACCACTGCTTCTTGGATCACTTCAGCCGTTGGTAGTTCCTGAGAAACCCAGTTTTCTTGAAAGTATTGTCGCAGAGTATTTACAGCCAACTCACTGGCAACTTCACCCCCAGCGTGTCCTCCCATGCCATCACAGAGAATATACAGCCCACGCGCTTGCAAATTGCGATTTCTGGGTAATTCTAGCTTTTGCAGCTTGGTTTCAATGCCAAAATAATCTTCATTGTGATCACGTTGGCGACCGACATCAGTACGTCCTGTATCTTCTACACTCCTTAACTGCATGGACAAGACTATGGTCGGTGCATCTTCGTTTTTATTCAGATCCTGCCAATCATCATCTTGTAACAAAGTTTGTGAAGCCGGATATTTTGCCTCTGGAGAACTAGCAGCAGATTGAGAGGGTAGTTGTAATTTTGTGGCTATTTCCTCAAAACGCGATCGCAATTCTGCCAAAGTCGCAATTTTACCGACTTCTAAATCCTCCACTACTTCCATAACCCAGGTAAGATCAGGACTTTGAGATTGTGTATATAAACTGTGCCAAACCTGTCCTAAAGCTTTGATACTTAAAGACTTTTCTAGATTTTGTGTATCTTGTGGATCTTGGAGACAATTATCAGTAAATATTTCCCCATACAAACGTTGTAACCCCAAGGTTTGATCCTCATCCAGCCGCAGATTCGACAATTCCAGCAAACTCTGACGACAATTTACCCGTTCCAGTATTTCCCAAAGTTGGAGCATCTGATAACACCAGTGTAAAATCTGTAACGGATGGGTTGTAGGATCTTGCCAAGCATTTAGCAATAACTGCCAATGGGAACGTTCTTCAATCAAGATTACCTGCATATTATCTTGCTGCCAGGCATCATGAATTACTGGTATTCCCGGTGGCATTTCTCTTTGTAATGACACATAAGCTTTAGCCAAACTAGGAATACCAATTACACTCACTGATGGTACAACCAATCCCTGGTGTTGATTTTCCAACATGGCCTCAATCGGTGAAATCTGGAAAGGGGAACAATCCAAAACCCTAACTTTCGCCTCAGTACCAGCAGTAATTAATTCTGCTTCTGGCAGAGATTCCAATAATTGATAGCGTTGTCCCCGGTCTAAAAAAGAGCCTACTACAAATGCTGGACTCGTGTTTGTACTACCCATATCTGGTGGTAATTTCCCGTCCCCAAATTCTGCAACAGGAACAAATGTTTCTTGGGTAATGATGGCCTGCCAAATTGTGCTGCATTCCACACCACAGTTTTGACAATATTGAGTATTTAAAAGAACATCTACACCACATTGAGGACAAGTCCTGTGAGTTAAAGATGTGCCACAACTTTGACAGAACTTATTATCATTGGGGTTTTCAAATTGACAATGAGGGCAAATCAGCATAGTGGAAGTTCCTTCTAAGATGCTTTGAGCCACTAAAATCTAAAGTGCGGTAATTAGCAGACCCTGATTACAGTGGATAGACAAGAAATTGTAGTGACTTTGTTAAATGCGAGACTTTTCTAAGTCTTTGATTTCTGATTGTGTGAGGTTGCGCCATTCACCTGGTTGTAAACCCTTTAATTGTAAGTGAGCAATACTGATCCTGATTAATCTTAAGGTAGGAAAACCTAAAGCCGCAGTCATACGCCTTACTTGGCGGTTTTTTCCTTCTGTGAGAGTCATTTCCAACCAAGCAGTAGGAATATTTTTTCTAACTCTGATCGGGGGGTTGCGTTCACTCACCGTAGGTTCTTCTAAAAATAGCCTAATTTGGGCGGGACGAGTCCGATAATTTTGAATTTCTACCCCTGTGCATAATTTGTTAATAGCCTCTGGGTCAGGAATGCGTTCTACTTGTACCCAGTAAGTACGTTGATGTCCAAAACGCGGGTTAGAGAGACGATGCTGTAATGGTCCATTATTGGTTAACAACATCAATCCTTCACTGTCCCAGTCTAAGCGCCCTACAGGATAGACATCAGGAACATCAATATAGTCTTTGAGGGTAATGTGTTGGGGAGATTCCTGTGTAAATTGACTCAGAACTCCATAGGGTTTATGAAAAATAATATACTTAAATTCCTTGGTCATTTCTTTAATTACTGGACAATTAGATGAGTACCTAATTACGTAATCAAGCTTTTTATTTAAAACAATTATTGATACAAATTCTAGCTTGACTACACTGTAGAGATACTGAATTATATGATTATTTCACCTCAGTTACTCGCCAGCTTAGTTTCAAATTAACCCAGAAATTCCAAATAGTTGCAACTGCGATCGCTACTAACTTAGCTAAATACTGATTCATGCCCAAAGTATTGTAAAGGAAATTCACTACTAATGTTTGGATGATTATCCCAGCTAAACAGACCATATTGAACTTCAAAAATCGTTTGAAACGTTGGCGATTTCCGATCTGCTTGCGGGAAATATCGCCAAAAGTCCACAAATCATTCCAAAGGAAATTATTGAGAATTGCTACTTCGGCAGACATAATTGTACTACGAGTCAAACCCACATTAATCACGGTACGCATTAAGTGAAATACCGTTAAATCGACAAATACCCCACTAAATCCCACTGCACCAAAGCGGAGAAATCGACCAATAGGAAAGTTGACTTTTTGACTGATTTTACCTAACTTACCAGTAGATAACCGTAAGCGGATTAAGTGTTGAATATACTCTACATATTGCTTCCACGTTACCTTGCTTTCACCTTCTGTGCGTTCGCGGAATACATAACCAGCTTCGGCAATTTCCCCTACTTGTCCTCGGCCAATAACTTCTAAGAGGATTTTATACCCGACAGGATTCATAGTTGCACCAGCGATCGCACTTCGTTTTACCATAAAATAACCACTCATCGGATCAGTAACTCTACCCAATACACCTGGTAGGATTACTAACCCTAGTACCTGCGCCCCACGAGACAAAAAGCGTCTAATCACACTCCAACTACTTACACCACCACCGTCTACGTGACGACTAGCTAAAGCCAAATCTGCTCCTCCTTCTATTTTATGTAACAGTTGCAATAATACTTCTGGAGGATGCTGCAAATCTCCATCAATTACACCTAAAATATGACCTGTAGAGGCTTGCCAACCACGAATTACTGCTGAAGAAAGTCCCCGTTCCTCTTGTCTTCGCATCACTCTTAACTGCGGATAATCTGGAATCAGTGATTGTGCTACTTCCCAAGTTAGGTCTGGACTATCATCATCCACTACAATTAGTTCATAATTACTAGGAATCGCTTCATCCAGTAACCTACTGAGAATATTAACTATATTCTCGATATTATTACGTTCTTTGTAAGTAGGAATCACCAGAGATAGTAGAAGATTATTGTCATCAGATGAATACTCAGCAATCTTTAATGAACCCGTGGGAACGGTTAACAGTGAATTTGATGGGTTTGTATTCATAAATGTAGTCAATGTAGTAAGTTCTAAATGCTGAAACTGCCTGTATAAAGATTAACTATTTACAGGTTACAATAATCTTGCTCAACTTGGTATAACTTGGTATAAGAAATATTGTTTTTTTACCCAACCAATACTAGGACAGCTAAAATCTTATATTTATTATCTGAACGCAACAGACAATAATTACAAATTACGAATGTAAAGATTAGCCGTAAAATTATCAAGATTCATTGTCCCTGAAAGATTGCGAGTTTCTTTTAATTGAAATTGAGAAGACAAAATCTGTTGAATTTTCTCTTCTTCTTTTTTTACTTCCGCTTCTGTGTTCAACCGTGACCATAGAGGATAACCACTATTTAACCAAACAATCCGAGAATATTTGTCTGGTGTTTCCTTGAGAACTTTTTCTAAATTGGTTGCTAAATCTGCGGGGTGCTGCGATAAAAGCATGACAGGATAATCAGCAGGAATATAATAAGCAACACGGTTTACATGACCCCAAGCTTTTGAGTTCATAGCAATTAAAGTTGGCTGATTTACATCTTTAGCAATTAATTCTGCAACTGAACGAAAAACCGAACGATGTCTTAGACTCAAATCACCAATACTAATGCTTAGATATATTAGTAATATACCACCAGCTACCAGGGTACGCCAGTTTTTAGAAACTGCCTTTTCTACCCACAAAGCTATTAATAATAAACAGCCGGGGACAATTATAATCATTGTCCTGCCAAAACCAAAACCTAAAGTAAACTTTTTACTAGTGATGTCTACTATCAAGGCCAGTAATATCGGTAAAATTCCTAATATTAAAACTGTAACTAAATTTTTCTGTTCATTTTTTTTCCACAAATGAATACTAAAACCAACAAATATCAAGATAATTAAACAACCAGCTATAGTCACAATTATGGGATCTAAACTAGTCGCCCAGTCCCCTATTAATACATCAGTACCCAAAGTGTTAGCAAAATCCTGTAAATGTTTTAACAAAGGAGGCAATGTAGACTTGGCATTACCAAAACGGTTTAAGTCGGCATTACGAAGTTGCTTAATTGTACCCCACAACACCCAAGGCATGGTTAATAAAACTCCAAAACCTAAGCGTAATCCATATTGCAACCAATGTCGTCTATCTAAATAAAGTACCAATACTCCTAAAATTATTAGCCAATAGGCATATAAATAAAAAGTCATTAATCCAACAGCAATGGCAATAATTAAAAGTCCATTCCATAACCACTGACTGCGACGACTTTGGCTGATATCTGAATTTTGCTGTTTAATCAGATTTAATAATGCCCATGTACTGAGAATTACCCATAATACTAAAGGTGCATACATTCTAAGATTGAGAGAATGAAATAAATAAAATGGACTAATAGCGATGAGTGAGGCAAAAAAAAGTCCACCCCGATGCCCTAAAATAAACTTTCCTAAACCATACGCTCCACCCATAGCGGCTATACTAAATAATGTATTTAAACTCCGCATTGCCGTTTCGCTATTGCCAAAAAGACGTAACCAAAAATGTTGACTTAAAAAGAATATTGGTGGATGAGGTTCTCCACCTAATAGGTTTTTAAGCAGATCCCTCATAGTTACAAAAAAGTCATGTATACTCGTTTCCATTGGCAAACTTAATACAGATGTATATTCTGCTAATACTACTGGTACATCCCCAGGAGTAATGTAGGATTTGTATCTTCCCGTGGAAAGGAGTAATGATAAAACTTCGTCATACCAAAATTCTCTAGTCCCTAAATTGATCATTCTGAGGATGACTGCTATGGCTATAGTTATGAAGGCTAATGTTTCTATAGACAGAAATTGTTTCAGGTTATTTTTTGGTAAATTCGTTTTCATCGGTGTTATAAATTTTTATGGATTTGTTTTCTCTTTTTGTTTTTGATGGAAAAAGCCAAACAAACTGCCAATGTATGTTCCCAATACATGGCACTCTACATAGTCAGTGGAGAAGCGAAAATCAGCGTCATCAAACCTATAGAAATTATCAAACTATCAAATTTAAAATCTTGACAAAGACGATAAAAATTAAACCAGATTACCCATGTAGAAATTAAGGGAATTATGTAAAATCCTTTATAACCCAAAATAGCGTAAAATGGTGCAGTAATGAGGGGAAATGTAAACGGGAATGTGATATAATAAAATGCAACCTGTGACAGTACATATAAAGAGAAAATCACACCTGATAAAATAATCAGTAATGGTAATTTGGCTTTTAATTTATTCATACCCATAATAAAATTTTGACTAACTGTGACTAATCTAACCTTGGATAAAATTCTTGAGCGTTCATTGCTAGGGTTTAATATATCACCATCTGAGGCAGTAGTATTATTAAAACAAACTGACCCAGAGACTGTAAATGCTATTCGGGTTACAGCTGACCAACTGCGACAAAAACAAGTTGGAGAGACTGTTACTTACGTAATTAATCGTAATATTAATTTTACTAACATCTGTGAACAGCATTGTAGTTTTTGTGCTTTTCGTAGGGATGAGGGAGATACGGATGCTTACTGGTTAAATTGGGCGCAAATTCTAGAAAAATCTACAGATGCAGTGCGTAGAGGAGCGACAGAAATTTGTATGCAAGGGGGATTGCACCCACAAGCGCAAATTAATGGAAAATCCTTACCTTATTACATTAAGTTAGTAGAAACTATTAAACAGGAGTTTCCCCAGCTACATTTACACGCTTTTTCGCCCCAGGAAATCCAGTTTATTGCCAGATTAGACGGAATTTCCTACAGTGAAGTCATTACAGCCTTGCGTGATGCTGGCGTGGGTTCGATGCCGGGAACAGCGGCAGAAGTGTTAGATGATGAAGTGAGAAAGATATTGTGTCCAGAAAAGATTGATACTGGAACTTGGTTAGAAATTGTCAGTACGGCACACAAATTAGGTGTAACCACTACGAGTACAATGTTATCTGGGCATATTGAAACCCCAGAACAGCAAATTGCACATTTAGAAAAATTGCGATCGCTGCAACAAACAGCCTTAGAAAAAGGATACCCAGCCAGAATTACAGAATTTATTATCTTACCCTTCGTTGGTCAAGAAGCACCTAAATCCTTGCGTCGGCGGGTGGGAAGAGATCAACCAGTCTTAGCCGATGCACTTTTACTCACTGCGGTAGCACGGATATTTTTAGGAAATTGCATACCTAACCATCAACCGAGTTGGGTAAAATTAGGGCTGGCTGGAGCGACAGAAGCCTTAACTTGGGGTTGTAACGATATTGGTGGCACATTGATGGAAGAACACATCACCACCATGGCCGGGGCTATTGGTGGTACGTGTATGGAAGTAGAAACCCTACAAAGTGCGATCGCTTCCCTCAACAGACCCTATCAACAACGAAATACATTATATGAGGTGATTGGGGATTAGGGATTAGGGATTAGGGATAAATTTTCTTCCCTGCTCCTCCGCCCCCCTGCTTCTTCCCCAGTCCCCAGTCCCCATTCACCAGTCCCCATTCCCTGATCCCCTATCCCCAGATCCCAATCCAAGATACGATAGACGTTGATTTACGTATTTAATGAATGGATATGAAACGTTATTGGTCGCGTCTGCTGGCACTGGTTTTAGTTATCACTGTCGGCTTAATGGGTTGTTCTGGTAGTCCTGATGGCTTAACCGGAGATTATCGCCAAGATACTTTAACTGTAGTCAACACCTTAAAACAAGCCATACAAGTATCACCAGAAGATTCAAATAAAGCAGCAATTCAAGCAGAAGCACGTCAAAAAATTAATGACTTTTCTGCACGTTATCAGAGAGCTAATTCCGTTTCTGGTTTGAGTTCTTTTACAACCATGCGAACAGCCCTTAATGCTTTAGCTGGACACTATAGTTCTTACCCTAACCGTCCCATTCCTGAAAAGTTGAAAAATCGTCTAGCACTAGAATTTGATCGTGTCGAATTAGCCCTGAAACGTGGTGGTTAATTATCAGGCAAAATTTGCAAATTTTCAAATATTATTAATAGCAGGCTTGTCCTGCTTTCTTAATGAATATCAATTACAATAAATAGGTATTAAACGCCCTCCGGCTGTAGTTTTCTTAATTGATTCCCTAGATATATTTGATGTTTAATTTTGTTATGCTATCTTATGCCAAAGTATAAAAAAGAATTGAGAACTATGTACAAAAGTCCTTTAAATTTTCCCACAGCCAAATCATTGCGCCGCAGTCTATTTGCTGTTCTGTTTAGCAGCAATATGTTGATGCCTAACTTTAGCACTCAACCAGCAGCAGCACAAGTAATGGAGTTTTGCCAATTATCACCAAAAGCAGTTAAAGAAAAAGAAACCCTACGTTTATCAGCACTTAAAGGCAATAAAAATGCTCAAAGTCGTTATCAAAAACTAGTTAAAGAACACACACAAAAATTACAAGATTGTCGTCGTCGAAATTGGCCGCAAACTCAAGCTATCTGGTTACGATTATATCCCTGTGACTCTCAACCGGGAGCTATTGATCAGATTATGGATCATATAGTTAACAGTGGCTATAACCAGGTTTATTTAGAAGCATTTTATGATGGTCAGGTATTGTTACCAGCAGGGAATAATCCCACAGTTTGGCCTGCGGTGGTTCGCACCCCTGGAAAAGAAAAAGTTGATTTATTAGCTGAAGGAATTAAAAAAGGACAAGAAAGGGGTTTAAAGGTTTATGCTTGGATGTTTACGATGAATTTTGGCTATACTTACGGTCAGATTCCGAGTAGAAAAGATGCGATCGCCCGTAATGGTAAAGGTCAAAATAGCATAGAAGTTGTAGATAATCGTTCCCAAGTATTTGTCGATCCCTACAACCAACAAGCAAAAAATGACTATTACCAAATGGTGCAAGAAATCATGCGTCGTCGTCCTGATGGCTTGTTATTAGATTATGTACGCTATCCTCGACAAGCAGGAAGCAATTCTATAGCTACAAAAGTTGGCGATTTATGGTTATTTACTCCCGCAATTCAAGAAGCTTTTCTGCGTCGTGCTAAAAATAATAAGGGCTTAGAATTAATCCGTCGTTTTTTAAATAAAGGATATGTCACCGTTGGAGATATAGGTGAAGTTGATAAACTTTATCCCCAAGAAGATCAACCACTGTGGGAAGGAAGAAACCCTCCAGTTGCACAAAAATCATTACTCACACCAAACCAAAAACAGACGATTTTACAATCAGATTTATGGCTTTTAGCAGTTGCTCACGCTATGCAAGGTATATTAGATTTTGTTAACTTAGCTATTTATCCAGCCACACAAAATAATATTCCGGCTGGGGTGGTATTTTTTCCAGATGGTAATCAAACTGTAGGAAAAGGTTATGATTCCCGTTTGCAACCTTGGGATAAGTTTCCTAATAGTTTAGAATGGCATCCCATGTCTTATGCTACTTGTGGTAATGCCAGTTGTATTATGGAACAAGTACAACGAGTTTTGAGTATGGCGCAACCAGGTACACAAGTCATTCCTGCTTTAGCTGGTAAGTGGGGAGAACCAATAACAGGCCGTCCACCCTTAGAACAACAAATGGCAGCTTTACGGCAATTTTCACCCCAAATTAATGCAGTTAGCCATTTTGCTTATTCTTGGCAACATCCAGAACTTGATGGACAGCGCAAATTTTGTAAATTGCAGTAATATTGATAGGACTTACGCAAGTGTCACACCAAAAATCTGTTGTAGGGTGCGTCAGATATCAACAATCTGGTTTATTTGCAGGATTTATGCAGTCTGACGCACCCTACCAATGTGCCAGTTGCGTAAGTCCTGATTGAGTTATTTTTCAGATCCTCAACTTCTTTGATCAATCTTGTTATTGATCAGATTGAATTGGCTAAAATTGGCAATTTTGATCTCTAATAATTAAAGAAAAAAGTTAATCTGGATAGCGTTTTGATGTATGCAGAATTCGGAGAATTTCTACTGGTTCTTCCTTAACTCGGTAAATAAGAATATACGGTGAATTAGAAATTATCAATTCTCTTGTACCTTCAACTCTTCCAGATTTACCCATAAATGGATAATTTTCTAATTGATTGGCAGCATTTTGAATCTTGATGATTAATTCCTGTGCTGCGGTAGGATTATCTTGGAAAATGTAACTATGTGCTTGTTCTAAGTTACGCAGCGCCCGACGTAGCCATTTAACCTGCATTACTTAGCCTTGCAAATGTCGTTTTTACTTCTTCCTCACTAGCAAAATCTCCAGCATCCGCTTCAGCAATACCTTTTTGGATTTCTTCAATTTGCCATTGATACATTTCTAAATAAGCGTTTACGGCTTCGTTGAGAATATAGCTTCTATCGCGGTTTATGCCTTTTGCTAATGCGTCTATAGCGGCTTTTTTGCTGCTGTCTATTCTAAATGTAATATTTTCTTTACTCATGGTTATCTAAACCTCTGTTGTATTGCATTATATTATATAATATAACAATGTAAGATATTTACTAAAAACCTTTGGCTTACGATAATATTTGCCGATACCTCACGGATACTTACCCTTTATCTTTTGTGCAATGGTTAATTGCAGAAGATATAAATGAAATTGAGGTGCTACCTACCGAGTTACCTATTAACCCCATTCGTGCTGATGCGTTGTTTCGACTACCGAAATTAAATCGCATTTTGCATTTGGAAATTCAAACTACACCAAAATCTGATACTCCCATGCCTGTGAGAATGTTAGATTATTGGTTGAGGATTTATCGTAAATATTTATGTCCTGTACAACAGGTAGTAATTTTTCTCCAGGAGACAAATTCACCTGATGTTTTTGTTGATAGGTTGATAGTGGGGAATACACGACATCAATATCAAGTAATTAGAGTATGGGAAGAAGACAGCGAAATACTTTTAAAATCTCCTGCTTTATTACCTTTAGCAGTTTTAGCTAAGACAGATGAACCAAATAAGTTACTTCAGCAAGTTGCTTTAGAAATAGATAAAATAGAAGAACAAGCACAACAAAATACTATAGCAGCTTGTGTGGAATTATTGGCTGGTTTAAAGTTTGAGAAACAGTTGATTAAACAATATTTTCGGGAGGAAACTATGGAAGAATCAGTGATTTATCAAGAGATTATTAACCGTGGTAAATTACAGCTTATTTTCCGCTTGTTAAAACGTCGTATTGGGGAGATTTCGGCAAAGTTAGAGTCACAAATTAAAGAGTTATCAGGTGAAAAATTAGATGAGCTTTCGGAAGCTATTTTGGATTTTTCACAACCTGATGATTTGGTAAATTGGATAGCGAATCAAAGTTAAAAGGTTTTCTCACGCAAAGAGATTTTTATGAGTCGGTTTTAACCGACTTTTGCTTTTAGACAGGGAATTTATTCCCTGGATATATTTGATGTTTAATTTTGTTACGCTATCTTATGCCATTTATACAAGATTATTTTATACTAAAAGCATAACTATCAAGTAAATCAGGTTACATTCATCATGCAAGCATCAGAAACCAAGCTCAGAGAGATTATTCAAGGTGATAAGCAATACATTGTACCTTTATTTCAACGTCCGTACAGTTGGAAAAAATCTCAATGGGAAGCATTATGGAATGATATTTTAGAATTATGTAATACGGAAAATCCTCGTCCTCATTTTATGGGTTCTATTGTGACTATACCAGTTTCTGGACTACCAGAAGGAGTCAGCAAATATTTATTAATTGATGGACAACAACGTTTAACTACTATTTTTATTTTGTTTTGTGCTTTACGAGATAAATGCAAAGCTACTAATAATCAATTAGCAGAAGAATTACATAATAAATTTCTAATTAATCAATATCAGAAAGATCCTGAAGTTTATAAATTACAACCTACTCAAGTAGACAGAGAATCATTTTATAGTTTAATCAATTCACTAGATAATTCAGTACATAATATTGATAAAAATGCTCCAATCATTAAACAATGCTATTCGTTTTTTGATAAGAAGATTATACAAAGTAATCTGGAATTTGGGAGAATAAAACAAGTAATTTCTAGTTATTTATCTGTTGTTAGTGTTGTTTTAAGTACAGAAGATAATCCTTACTTAGTCTTTGAAAGTCTTAATGCTAAGGGTGAACCTTTAACACAAGCCGATTTAATTCGTAATTATTTTTTCTTAAAAATTAATACAGATAATCAAGAATCTGCTTATAATAATTATTGGCTACCAATGCAAAAAAGTCTAGATGATAATTTAACAGAGTTTATCAGACATTATTTAACAAGAGATGGTGTGGAAATTAAGAAAGATGAAGTTTATTTTGAGATTAAAGATAGAATGAGTAAGAGTGATGCTCTATCTTATTTACAAAATTTATATAGATTTTCTGAATATTATGCAAAACTTTTAAATCCCGTAAAAGAAAATAATTTAAAAATTCGTCGGTTGCTAGAAAAAATCAACCGTTTAGAAGTAGCTACTGTTTATCCTTTTTTACTTAATTGTTATCATGATTATCAAGAAAATAAACTTTCAGAAGTAGATTTTCTTGATGTTTTGCAGATTTTAGAAAATTTCATTATTCGCCGATTTGTTTGTAATGTGCAAACGAGGGGATTAAATAGAATATTTTCGGTGCTATATTCTCAAGTGAGTAAGGAAAGTAATTTAGCTCATGCTAATTTTGTGGAACGATTAAAACTAGATTTACAAAATCGTGATTATCCCAAAGATACAGAATTTCAGAAAAGTTTATTGAATGTTAAATTATACGGTGCTGGACGATATAAAAAAGGTAGATTAATTTTAGAATCTATTGAAGCATCTTTTAATCATAAAGAACAGGTCATTTTAGATGGTTTGGAGATTGAACATATTATGCCACAAACTATAAATAAATGGTGGCAAGAACATTTAGGAGAACATTGGGGAATAACTCATGATTTACTACTTCATTCTTTGGGTAATCTAACTATTACAGCTTACAATGGTGAATTATATAATTTGGAATTTATCGAGAAAAAAGAAATATTGATTAATAGTCATTTAGAAATCAATAAATACTTTGAAAATCAAGAAACTTGGAAAAAAGAGGATATAGAAAAAAGAAGTTTAGATTTATCTGAGATAGTTTTACAAATTTGGCCTTACTTTGGTAATGAAAATCTTATCATTCCATCCAAAAGTAAATTAACTGGTACAACTCCCAAACAACTAAAAATTTTTAGTAAAGAATATCCTGTTAAAAGTTGGCGGGATGTTTTACAAACAACTTTAAATGTAATAAATGATTTAGATCCTGATAAATTTAACGATATTATGGAACAATTTCCCCGTTTTATTAGTAAAGATGAAAAAGACTTTCGGGATACAAGAAAATTAGATAATGGGGTGTTTGTTAATGTCAACTTATCAGCTAGGGATATTAATGCTTTTTGTATTAAAGCTATCGAAACCGCAGAACTTTCTACAGAAGAATGGGAAGTAGAAACCACAAGTTAATTTATGTTAGGTATCATTTTCCAAAACCCTTATTTTCCTCTTTTGCTCCTTAGCACCTTTGCGTGAAACAAAAAAAGAGCGATATATTATGTAATTACCTGCATTTTATACAAAGACCAGATTCAAGATCATTAGTTTTCGCTAAACAACAATAACAGATTTTAAAATAGTCTGTATGTCCTTCCAAAATTTCCCCCGGATTACAATCATCTTCATAACGAGCTAGTTTGACAATTTCTTCAATCAGATTTTGCTTCTTTTCTTGATCTAAATGATCAAAACAATGCTCACGTCTCAAAATTGTAATCACTTCATTTAACATATAACTTCCGCTATGATTTGACATACAATTTACTCCTATTAAAAAATTGAGAATATCATATTATTTTAATATAGAACAAATGTACCTGTAAATAGGGTAAACAATTTTTATAAATGTAAGTTTCGATACTATATATACTGTTAGCCTAGCGATGTCTATGGGTAAACGCTAAAATAGAAAACAAGCCCTACCTTTAAACAATATGCAGTATCAAAATATAATTACCATCGAACCAGGAAAACGAGGAGGTAAACCTTGTATTCGGGGGATGAGAATTACAGTATATGATGTATTATCATATCTTGCATCTGGCATGACTTATGAAGAAATACTGAATGATTTTCCTTATTTAACACAAGAAGATATTTTAGCTTGTCTTAGCTATGCGGCTGATAGAGAAAGACAAATGCTTATGGTGCAAGCATGAAGTTATTATTTGACCATAATCTATCACCCCGGTTAGTAGATAAACTCGCTGCTATTTACCCCAACTCTCAGCACGTTTTTCTCTTAGGTTTAGATCAAGCAGATGATAGAATTTTGTGGGAGTTTGCAAAACAAAATGAATTTATAATTGTTACCAGGGATGCTGATTTTAATGAATTAAGCATCCTACGTGGATATCCACCTAAAGTGATTTGGGTTAGACGTGGTAATTGTTCAACTAACCAAATAGAGGAAATTTTGCGAGGAAATTTAGAAGATATCCAAGCCTTTTCTGAAAATATTGATTTAGGAGTTTTGACACTTTATTAAACTGATTTTATTCTTTGCATGAAACAAAGAAAGCGATGCAGTGAGGGAATCTGCTCAAAAAAATATCCTTTTAATAAAAACTATAACAATGAGAATTATTGCTCGGAGTACCCTAAGAGAATATTGGCAAAAACATCCTGATACAGAACAGCCTTTAAAAGCATGGTTTGATGATGCTTCCCGTGCAAATTGGCAAAATCCATCAGATATTAAAGAAGTTTATGCTAATGCCAGTATTATTGCCAATAACCGAGTAATTTTTAATATTAAAGGTAATAATTATCGTTTAATTATCCATATTCGTTATGAAATTGGCATTGTTTTTATTCGCTTTATTGGTACTCATCAAGAATATGACAAAATAGATGCTACAATTGTTTAAGGAGGTTTGATATTATGAACTTAAAACCCATTAAAACAGAAACAGATTATCAACAGGCATTAAAAGAAATCGAACAAATTTTTGATGCTGAACCTCATACACCAGAATATGAAAAATTAGATATTTTAACGACTTTAGTAGAAGTCTATGAACATCAAAATTATCCTATTGATACTCCATCTCCTATCGCAGCCATATTATATTATTTAGAAAGTCGTAATCAAGGAATTTCTACTTTTATTGAAAATTTAAAACATCATGGAGTTAGTGAAGAAATAATTAATAGAGCTTTAAATGAAATGACTCACTGATTATTGATTATCATATCATCAAATAATTGTAGTCAGAGGTAAATTAAATTTATGACCACAACCTATCAAACAGATTTCAATATGTGGCTTGAAGAAACAGCCAAATTATTACTAGAAAATCGCTGGCAAGAAATAGATAAAGAACATTTAATTGAGGAGATTTCTGAATTGGGTAAAAGTGAAAAGAGGGCAATTTCTAGTCAATTAATTCGCCTACTTTTACACTTGCTGAAATGGCAATATCAACCTCAACGACGTTCAGATAGTTGGCTAGACTCTATCACAGATGCACGCACTCAAATTGAATTAACTATTAAAGATAGTCCCAGTCTCAAAAATTATCCTCAAGAACAATTACAAGAAAGCTATGAAAAAGCACGTCGTCAAGCAGCTAAACAAACAGGATTGATAATTTCCACATTTCCCGAAGAATGTCTTTATAAATTAGAGTTAGTTTTAGATGAAGAATGGCTACCAGAATAAAAAAGCTAAAAAAAAGGGCAGGTATCAAACCCACCCTCATCATAACTCGTATTTGTAATTACGAATTATTTAATTACCAATTATTGGCGCACTCAAAGAAACAGTTCCCACCGCTTTATCAGCCGTCAAAGTTGGTACAGAATCACGCAATCTTGCTGTCAATTGTACTGTTGTAGCGTCGTACATTTGAGTTAGCAACTTGGGATAAAAACCAATCCCAATAATGGGAATCAATAAACAAGCAATGATAAATACTTCACGGGGTTCAGCATCTATCAAATTTTGGTGAGAAACTAACTCTTCGTTTTCTTGACCGTAGAAAATTTCTCGCAACATTGAAAGTAGATAAATTGGCGTTAAAATCACACCAACAGCCATCAAGAAAATGACAATTACTTTGAATGTCGGGTTATAAGCATCGCTAGTAGCAAAGCCCACAAACACCATTAATTCCGCTACAAAACCACTCATTCCTGGCAATGCTAAAGATGCCATTGAACAAGTTGTAAACATAGCGAAAATCTTCCGCATTCTTTTACCAACACCACCCATTTCATCTAACATTAAGGTGTGTGTCCGGTCATAAGTTGCACCGACTAAAAAGAACAAACTCGCCCCAATTAATCCGTGAGAAACCATTTGTAAAACTGCCCCACTCAAACCCAAATCGGTGAAAGAGGCAATACCAATCAGAACAAAGCCCATGTGAGAAATTGAAGAGTAGGCAATTTTCCGTTTTAAGTTCCTCTGGGCAAAGGATGTTAAAGCAGCATAGATGATATTTACTACCCCCAAAATCACCAACACTGGGGCAACATAAGCATGGGCATCGGGTAGCATTTGGGCATTCATGCGAATTAAGGCATAACCACCCATTTTTAACAGAATACCTGCTAGTAACATATGCACGGGGGCTGTAGCTTCACCGTGGGCATCTGGTAGCCAGGTATGCAAAGGAATGATAGGCAACTTCACAGCGTAGGCAATGAGGAAGCCAGCGTACAGTAAAAGTTGTAAATTGAGTCCAAAATCTTTCAATGCGAGCGATCGCATATCAAAGGTAACTGTATCGCCATAAAATCCCATCGTCAAGGAAGACAGCAAAATAAACAGCGAACCGCCAGCAGTGTATAAAATAAACTTGGTCGCTGCATATTGGCGTTTTTTACCGCCCCAAATCGACAACAGGAAGTAAATTGGTACAAGTTCCAGTTCCCACACCAGGAAGAATAACAGCATATCCTGGACAGCGAACACAGCAATTTGGCCGCCATACATCGCCAAAATCAAAAAGAAAAATAATTTCGGCTTGAAGGTGACAGGCCAAGCTGCTAAAACCGCCAAGGTGGTAATGAACCCAGTTAAGAGAATCAGGGGCATAGATAAGCCATCAGCGCCCACTGACCAATTTAAACCCAATTGGGGAACCCAGGGGTAACTCTCCACCAGTTGCAAATCGGGATTGGAGAAATCGTACCCAGTGCAAAAAGCGTAAACAATCAGCGCGAAATCTATCAACCCAACGATGAGAGAATACCAGCGCACCGTTTTGCCGTCTTTATCTGGGATGATGGGAAGCAGTAGCGACGCGGCTATGGGAAATAAAATAATCGTCGTCAACCACGGGAAATTAGCTATATTCATCACAATCAGTCAGCAATTAAAATCATGTTTGGCAAAAAGTCACAGTTAATAACTAACAGCTTTTTGGCAATTTTCCCTTCATTGTTAGGTTGATTTAATTAAATTGGCAATACCCCACCCTCCCAGATGCACCATTAGACCACTTCTTGTTGTGCATCTGGCAGGTAAACTGCCCGCCAATTGGCTCAATTTGAGCAATTATGGCATCTGTACGACATTAAATGGCAAATTTGTCTGAATCAGGATGTCCAGGATTAAAGGATTGACAAGATGATCTTTTTCCACAGTTAAATGTTATACAATGTCTGTACCATCAGCTTGGTAATGTTTTCCACGTACACCACCTGTAAAATTGTATTCTGGGAGCATTTTGTTATCTGTGATATCTGACCTGTTCAGATTTAATATTGTTCATAATGTTGATTGAGTTATTTTTAGTAGAATAAACTGGTAAAGTTTAAAAGGAAATTAGATTATGTCATCTCCAGCAATTACTACTGTAATTCAAATGATGGAATCTTTATCTGAAGATGTACAAGAACAAGTTGCAGAACATCTGAGAGAATATTTAGCAGATTTGCAAGATGAACTGAAATGGGATAATTCATTTAAGAAAAGTCAAAATAAATTGATTGCATCTGCTCAACGTGCAAAAAGAGAGATTACTGAAGGACTTGCAACACCAATGGATTATGACAAGTTATAAAGTCTGCAACTTCTTAATTGTCTGAATCAGGATACCCAGGATTAAAGGATTTACAGGATTTTTTATGAATATTTATCTGGGAATGTTTCAGGTTTTAAAGATTAGTTTTTCTCTTCATTCTTAAAATGCTTAATTGTCTGAATCAGGATGCCCAGGATTAGAGGATTTACAGGATTTTTTATGAATATTTATCTGAGAATATTTCAGATTTTAAAGATGAGTTTTTTTCTACATCCTGAACATCCTTAAATCCTGATTCAGACAGTAGGATGTGTAAGCGAAGCGTAACGCACAAAATTGATTAAATTTAATCTCATGAATTAATGTGAGTTAAGTTTATGGGACAATTATTCATGTAGATATTAGAGATGGAAAAATTTGGATTCAGATGGATTTTACTGAGGAAGGGGTAGCTAGTGAGTTGGTAGATTTGGGAGTACCAAAAACGGATATAGTTTTAGGTTTTAAGCCACCTTATATGAGACAGTTTACTGATTTTGCATCGGTTTAGATTTTTTATTTAATTTTTATATTTTGCTAACTTGATAATAACTTGATTTTTTGGGATAGGCTTTTTGCTTATCCCTTTTTTTTCGTGCAAATACGCAAATAAGCAAACCTGGAGTGTGCATATTACTAAATATCTAATTTAGCAGTTGTATAATATAATTGATCTAAGATTATAAAATTTTGAACTTATGCAAATTACAAAAATAGCAACTGGTGCTGGAATGCCTCATGGTATAGGACAATCTAATTCTTGGAAAGATTTTTCTACAAGTTATTATTCAGGGACTACCTATCGGGGAGGATATATGTATTATACTTGTTTCAGTAAGTTAAGCTTAGAAGAAAGAAAAGCAAAATCTTTACATCAAAAAGCGAAAGCTAAAAAATTTAGGAAATTGATAGAAAGTGTTGAAATGTGCAATGTTAATGTAAGAAGACGGTAATAAAAAATAAGCTGTTACGCATTTACTTTTTTTGATCAAAAGCCTTACTAAAACAATTTTAGGCGGCAAAATATTAAATTTAGCTACGTAATAGCTTATCTTAATTATCATCTATTAAATTGAAATATAGAATTACTAAAAAAAGGAGAAATTGAATTGCACAATTTTGGCAAATAGATATTTATTACTTTTCAGGATATCAATTGATTCTAAAAAACTAAAAAATTTAAGGCTATTACGATCTAAAAATACATGATTTACACTAATTTACTTGATAACCTACCAGCTATAATAGGTTTATTGATAGCAGGGCTATGGCTCATTCACAAATCTATATTCATTGCTTATAGATTAGATATAATCACGGAAATGTTTAGTTGGCTTAAGCAGAAATCAATTATTATTCCATCTTTATTATTTATAATATCTCCATTCGTTTCAACTTCAATATTTGAGATTTCTGTGGAAAATGTAGATAATTTTATAAAGGCTTTTACTCCTATTACTTGTGTTGCAGCTTATATTGCATATCAACAGTATCAAATAAATCGACAGCAGTTAAGAAAAAGTTTATCTGAGAAACGATTAGAAATCTATGTATTAGCAATGACTTTATTTACTTCTGTTCAAATGAATAATAGTATTGAAATAATACAAGATAAAATAAATAGTTATCTACCTAGACTATTTGAAGCCGAATTTTTATTTGGAGAAGAAGTTAATCAAAAACTTAGAGAAATTTATGACAAAGCTAATGAATTAGTTATTCTAAAAAAAATTATTGATGAAACAAATAAACATGGAAAAGAACAACAAGAATCAAATTCTTCTGAATGGTATAATATAAATGAAGGAGATATAAAATCAGAAGCGCAGAGAAACGGCGAAAAATTAAATATTTGTACAAAACAAATTAAGGAAATTAGAAAATGGTTTGAAGTTCAAACACCCAGCGAAATAACATCTCTATTTTATCCATATATTAATTTGTCAAACATTGGTATTGATAAAAATAAAAACTAATTTTTTTAGTCCACGCAGGTGGACTTCGTTTGTACAGCAGCGATTTCTAATCGCTAGGGCTTTCTGGTATTATTGCTCAAAATCTGGAAGAGAAAAACCTTTCCACTTTAAAAGTGCATAGGCATAAGCTTTTTTCAACATTAAATAATCAGCACTCACTCGCAGATATTTCAACAACAACCTATCAGATTCACTTAATTGATTATTTTGATTTTTTTCTAGCAATTGAAAATGTAATTCTTGCTGACTTTCTGGAATTTGACTTTGAGCAATATTTAATAATTCCTCAATCGTTAATTCTTGCATAACCATGATCAAATTGAATCTCATGAATTAATGTGCGTTAGGATGGCGACGTAACGCACCTTATAAACTAGAACTGAGCGCGTATAAATATATCCCTATAAGAGACTTACGCAAACAGTAAGTCTCCTATGGGAAGATTGCAACAATCAAACCTTAAATGCTACGGTTTAGATGTCTAAGGTTAACTGCTTTGGTAGCTGTTGTAAAATTAAATCAACAAAAGCTGTATTCCATTTGATGACTCCATTGCGAAAATTAACAAAGGGTTCTGCTTTTTTAGTAGGTTGCCATTGCGAGTCTTCGTTAATTTTCTCGACATATCCCATCTTTGCTAACATTGTGTAGAAACTTTCTCGACTCCATTTTCTTCCAGTTTCTACACTTAGTCTTTTTCTAACAATTATATCTCCAGAATATTTCGGTTGCAAAGATTCAGTATTTTGTGTCATGATGAAATAGACTCCTTTTATTGCTAAGGAATTGGTTATTGCTAAGGCATGGAGTCCCTGATCTGGTAAATCAGGAACAGTTTTATTTTCAAGAAATGTCAGCACAGCTTGTCCGAGCTACGCTGGCATTTATAATTTATAGGTTATATAAAAAATGTTCCCTCCCTTTAATTACTGAGATGAGAACATAATAAAGTTATTTTCATAAAAACACAATAAAAAAATTGCCTAATTTTAGAATTTTATAGGACAGAAGAGATAATATTCGATTTTGTTATTTAATTCTTACCTGTAACTGTAACTAGTTATAGGTATTATTTCATTGAAAATATACCGTAACTATTTTTATTTGTCAACTATTACAACACAGTCTAGTTAAAAGTCTTGTAGGCTAGGCATCTTGAAGATTCCCTCTCTTCCTTCTTCTTCTTCCTCTCTTCCCTTCGCTTCCTTCGCTTCTTCGTGGTTCAATAACTCTGCGTCCTCTGCGCCTCTGCGTGCAAAAAAACAGGGGCAGGGAAAACCCCACCCCCATAAAAATTAAGTCACACCAAAAACGATCACCAAGCCCAGAACAGCCCCAAAAACAATCAGAGCATAAAACTGAACCCGACCGCTTTCCAGGTATTTCAGACCTTCACCACTAACCAAAGTAAAGAAACCTGTTAAATTAACCGCACCATCAACAACACGGAAATCAACTTCCATCACTTGTCGAGCGACACGACGCAAACCAAGCACAAATACACGATGATAAATATCGTCAAAATACCATTTATTCAACGATAACTCATACAATGGTTTGATTTTGGATGCGATCGCACTGGGGTCAATTTTCCGAGCCAAATACATCAGCACCGCCAAAGTAATACCCACCACAGAAATAGCAATAGAACTACCCGCCATCACATAAAACTCATGGGGGTCAAATTCCGCAGCCTTTTCCATTACTTCAGCTAAGTTTTCATTAGGAGAAAAGATAAACTGCTCAAAATAATTGGCGTAGGGAGTACCTATCAAACCAATTAACATTGAAGGAATAGCCAACACCAACAACGGTAGAGTCATCGTCCAAGGAGACTCATGGGGAGAAGTGCTGTGATGTCCGTGGGAGTGACTATCCAGTTCGCCTTTTTTCATCGCCCCAGGACCAAAGTTAGGCGCTAATTCAACAGCACCTAATTTTTCAGCCGCAGCAGCCGCATTCTTGAGTTGGGTTTTGATTTTCTCATCATTACCCCGGAATTTGCCTTCAAATGTCGAGAAATACATTCTAAACATATAAAAAGCGGTAATCCCAGCAGTCACCCAACCAATGAACCACAATAAGGGGTTAGCTGCAAAAGCCGCACCGAGAATTTCATCTTTTGACCAGAAACCAGCAAAAGGAGGAATACCGGAAATTGCCAAGCAACCAATTAAGAAAGTGATACCAGTAGCGGGCATATACTTCCGCAGTCCGCCCATTAAGCGCATATCCTGTGCCAAAACGGCATCATGACCAACTACGCCTTCCATACCGTGAATGACAGAACCTGAACCCAGGAATAGCATCGCCTTAAAATAGGCGTGGGTCATCAGGTGGAATAATCCCGCACTGTAAGCGCCTACTCCCATAGCCATGACCATGTAACCGAGTTGGGAAATGGTGGAGTAAGCCAAGCCCTTTTTGATGTCGTTTTGGGTAATAGCGATAGTCGCGCCCAAAAATGCTGTAAATGCCCCTGTGAAGGCGATCACGTTCATAGCTGCGGGAACGTGTTCAAACACTGGGTACATCCGAGCAATTAAGAATACACCTGCTGCCACCATTGTTGCCGCATGGATGAGGGCAGAAATGGGGGTTGGTCCTTCCATCGCATCTGGTAGCCAGACATGGAGGGGAAATTGGGCAGATTTAGCAACTGGACCGAGGAAAACGAGAATCGCCAACACAATAGCCAGGAAATTGCTCACAGAACCGGTTTCTACCAGTTCGGCTAGGCGATCGCCCATAATCATGAAATCAAAGCTGCCTGTTGCCCAAAATAGCCCCAGAATGCCCAGGAGTAGACCGAAGTCACCCACCCGGTTAGTGACAAATGCCTTTTGACAAGCATCTGCTGCGGCTTTGCGATCGTACCAAAAGCCCACTAGGAGATAGGAACACATCCCTACCAATTCCCAGAAAATATAAACTTGTACCAGGTTGGGACTGACCACCAACCCTAACATTGAAGAGCCAAATAAGCTGAGATAGGCGTAAAACCGCACATACCCAGGGTCATGCGCCATGTAGCCATCAGTGTAAATCATCACCAAGAAGGCTACCGTTGTCACAATCACCAACATCAAGGCTGTGAGGTGGTCGATAGTGTAGCCCATCGTCAGGTGAAAATTCCCTGCTGATGCCCATTCCAAGGTGCGGAGATAAGGCGCATGGCCTTGAAATTGACTCCACAGCAAGGCTAACGACAGCCCCATAGCTGCTCCCATGAGGGAGATAATTACCACAGCGTTCAGCTGTCGCAGGCGATTTGTCACCTGATTTATTGAGATTAGCCCTAGACCGACCAGCATTGCTCCCAAAAGAGGTAATACTGGAATCATCCAGGCATACTGATAGATTACTTCCATCACTGACGCCTACTTTTAGAATTCTTGACAAAGTTAGGACAGTGCTGTATGGGTTGATTCCACAGGCAACTGTCCAGGTTGGAGCTATTAATAATTGTGACAGCTATAATTTTATTGGATCAATCAGGATAAACCAAATAAACATCTACTCTTTTGTCCCTACCCCCTCCTACGGAACGTGTTACGAACAAAAGGTAATATTGGTTTGGTTTCCTATAAAATACCCCACCCGCAGATAATTGGGTGAGGTGTTAAGCATGGTTTTAGATTTGGGATAGGGAATAATGATCTCCAAAAAATAAATTATCAGGATTAACTAACCGCTCCAGGCGCAGAGAAGGCAGAGGAATGAGGGTTTGAGAGATTGTTTGCGTTAGGTGGTTGAGTGTTTTTTTATTTGGAAGTCCCTTAACCCCAGTCCCCAGTCCCCATTCCCCAGTCCCCATTCCCCATTCCCCATTCCCTAATTACACTGATTGGCACTCTAAGTCGGCTGTTTTTGCTATACTGTAGGTTTTATTACTACTCATGTAGATGAGTTTAATTTCTTCTAAAGCCAGACGTAAATCGTCTCTACTGCGAAAACCCTCTAGGCGCTGTCGGACTATGCCTTTTTCAATTAACAGTAAAGTTGGTAGTGACTTCAGTCTATAAGTGGTAGATAGTTTGAAATTTTGGTCGGCGTTAACCCCCACAAGTTTAATTTCGTCGCCACATTGAGCTTGAAATTGTAACAGCAGAGGATGGATGATGCGACACAGGCCACACCAAGGAGCCTCAAAATTAACTAAAACAGGAATTGGAGATTCTAAAACTTCTTGAGTAAATGTCCGCTCACTAACCGACAACACCATGACGCCTCTTGATTTATAAGGTTTTTATATCAAAGTAACTACCAGTAGCGGGGATTGGCAAGTCAGTTTTTGATGATGTTGCTGACAAAAAAGCCAACGCGACAAATTTCACGGTAGCTTTTTTGATGTTCAACTTCTGACTGCCGTTTTCTCCCCAGAAAAGATGATTGACAAGCTAATAGTTATGCCTAACGACAAAGGACACATTAGCGGTCAGGCGTGCTTTATGCCAACACGAAAACCCAGTTAGGGTAAAATTTCACAAAATAAAACCTCAGATATTTGTCTATGGTTTTATAAACTGACAGCTATTTAAATTAATCCTACATTGATTTGGTGGTAATTGATAAGAGGTAATTTTGATTAAATTGATATTTTATGTTGATATCGGGGATCACCTAAAACTACCATAATATCCTACTCGTTGCTACGATTAACAGGGGGTGAGAAGACCAAAGTAAGGCTATAAAAATGGCAACTCCCAAGTAAGCAGGACGGAGAAATTCATGCCATTGGAAAGATTGACGACCATCAATAATTGCTTGAAAGGGAATAATTGAAGTTCGCTGTTTGACGGCGGCAAAGGCTTCTCCATAGCGGTTACTTAAACGGCGATCGCCATGCCAAACTCCAAATAAGTGGTGTAGCACCAATCCTATTGAGGTAACAATGGTAAAGGTAGTACCTAGCCATAGAGAATGGGCAACACACCAAATTACCTGTCCCACCATTTGCGGATGCCGGGTTATCCGCATAATTCCTGTCTCGAAAAGATGGACTTGGGGCTTTTGAATAGCCGCAATTTCTAGTAGATTGAAGGTAGCAGGATATAAAAATAAAAACGAAATCGCCGATAGTATCCAAACTACTGCTTTTACTCCTGGTATGCCTTGCACTTGCCACAGTTGCCAGCCATCATAACGGTGATTAAAAAAGTAAGTAATTAATATCACTGCTAAGGGTAAGCTAATTAATGCAAACAAAATGCGATAAAGTCTAGGTCCAATATATTTTTCTGCCCAAGGACGTAGAGCAGCACCCCCACTGTGGGCGATCGCAAAAGCTAACAGCAACCCCAGCATCACAAAATGACTGGTGGTAAACCAAGGATTTGGCATCATAAACACAACTCAATTCAAAATTCCAAATGAAAGCAGCTACTATTGGTAAGCATCTTGACTGTTAACAGATTATACACAAGAAGATTTTTGTCAAGATGTTGTGGTAATGTCTTTTTCGGATCTAGCCTCTAAATGTTAACAATGCCATAAATCATGCCTAGTCCCAAAGCTATCTACATTGATTTATTTTTACAGATGCTCCTTTCCAAGTTTGTGGGTTAAGCCTTATGTCTGACCTTCCTTTCACTTTAGATCAGTTACGCATTCTCAAAGCGATCGCCGCAGAAGGGAGCTTCAAACGCGCCGCTGATAGTCTTTACGTCTCCCAACCAGCAGTTAGTTTACAGGTGCAAAATCTGGAACGCCAGCTGGATGTCCCCTTATTTGACAGGGGAGGAAGACGCGCTCAATTAACCGAAGCAGGGCATCTACTCCTGAGCTATGGTGAAAAAATTCTCAGTCTGTGTCAAGAAACCTGTCGCGCCATTGAGGATTTACAAAATCTCCAAGGTGGGACTTTAATTGTCGGGGCTTCTCAAACTACCGGCACATATCTTTTACCGCGCATGATTGGGATGTTTCGACAAAAATATCCCGATGTGGCAGTACAATTACACGTCCACTCTACCCGTCGTACCGCTTGGAGTGTGGCTAATGGACAAGTTGATTTAGCAATCATCGGTGGGGAAATTCCCGGTGAATTGGCAGAATCTTTGGACATTGTTCCTTACGCTGAAGATGAACTGGCGCTGATTTTACCTACATTCCATCCCTTTGCCAAACTTGATACCATTCAAAAAGAAGACCTATATAAATTACAATTCATTGCTCTTGACTCCCAATCTACTATCCGCAAAGTCATTGATCAGGTCTTAGCACGCTGTGAAATTGATACCAGGCGGTTTAAATTTGAAATGGAACTAAATTCCATTGAAGCAATTAAAAATGCTGTGCAATCTGGTTTAGGGGCTGCCTTTGTCTCTACTTCTGCGATCGCTAAAGAATTACAAATGGGTGTGCTACACCGTACTCCCATAGAAGGTGTGGTTGTTAAACGCACACTATGGCTGATTGTCAATCCCAATCGTTATCGTTCCAAAGCCGCAGAAGCCTTTAGTCAGGAAATTTTACCCCAGTTTGCTACCCCTGGATGGGATGGAGATACGTTAAAATTATCGCAAAAGAATCTAGTGGTAACTACTTTGGATGTAGCAATATCCACATCTTCTGACTTAGACTAAAATATTTTGTCAGTTGTAGGGGCGAAGCATTCGGAAAATAGTTTTTGGAAAAAACCGATAATTGATTGCTCTAATGCTTCTACCCTACGACTAATAACTAACATCCAATATGGAAGTATACTGCACTCGTCCCCACTGTCAGCGTCCACAAAACTACTTTAGTGATTTAGATGATACAAAAACACTAAAAACAGTAAAGCAAAAATACTGTACTAGCTGCGGTATGCCACTGATTTTGCGTGATCGATATTTACCAACTAAACTTTTAGGTCAGGGGGGATTTGGTGCTGCTTTTTTGACAATTGATCGTGATACACCTAAAATGCGTCAATGTGTAGTTAAGCAATTTCAACCAAGTGGCAATTTAACAGAAGAAGCTTTAGAAAAGGCCAGAATTCTCTTTACACAAGAAGCAGGTGTTTTAGAAGAAATAGGTAATGAACATCCGCAAATACCTAATTTATTTGCTTTCTTTCCGGTCACAGTTCAAAGTTTACAATCAGAACAACAAGACCAGTTTTTTTATTTAGTCCAAGAATATATTGATGGACAAACTCTAGAAGAAGAATTAATCCAAGAGGGAAAATTTTCGGAAATAGGAGTGACACAAATACTCACAGAAATTCTGCCAGTTCTCCAGTTTATCCATGACAAAGGTATTATTCACCGAGATATTAAACCCTCTAATATCATGCGTCGTCGAGATGGTAGACTATTTTTGCTAGATTTTGGTGCAGTTAAGTTAATTACTAATGCGCCCTCTGGTTCTGTTTCTTCCACGGGAATTTATTCTATGGGATTTGCACCCCCAGAACAAATGTCAGGAAGTCAAGTTTTTCCATCTACAGATTTATATGCTTTAGCTGTTACTGTAATTACTTTACTAACAGGTCAGGAAGCCAGTAAACTTTTTGATGCCTACACAAACGAGTGGAAATGGCGAACACAAGCCACTGTTAATGATCAACTAGCTAATATTTTAGACAAAATGCTGCTCCCAGCAGCCAATCAACGCTTTCAGTCAGCAGCAGAGGCGCTAGAAGCCTTTTTTCACCCTTCTTCTTCTCCCACAGTTTTACCTACCGCACAACCGCAACCAATACAACCGCAACCAATACAACCACCACCACCAAAACCAATTCCATTACAACCAGCGTTTTCTACATGGGAATTATTAGCTGGTGCGGCTTTTAGCGGATTTGAGGGAGCATTAATAGCGATCGCCCTTTTCAGTTTACTCAAAAACCCTATTATTACTTTGGCTATTTCTGTGGTAATTTTGAGTGGTCTAATTTTTGCTCAAACCAAACGCTGGTTAGAAAAATTTGACTTATTAATTATCCCCACAATTAGTTTTTCAATTATATTTATAATCCCTTTTTTAAGAAGTGGTATTGTCATGCAGCAAGTGCTTATTTTTGCAGTTACTTCTGCCTTAATTGCCATTGCAGTCACAACTATATTTCGTCTGATTTATAAATTGATATCTTCAATGATTTAACAAGCCTTCAGTAAAAGTGAAAAGTTGATTTATGTCTCAAAAAAAAGAAACTTTGGTAATTTTATTGTCTCTGATTACTACTATTACTTTAATTTTTGGAGGACTATGGTTTTTAATGGAACGTTGGGCAAACATTAATAAAACTCAAGTTAGTAATACACCTACTTCTAGTAATTCTAATTCTGGCAATCCCAGTAATTTAAGTAT
The DNA here is from genome assembly GCF_034931405.1 of Anabaena sp. UHCC 0451. Classification (NCBI taxonomy): domain Bacteria; kingdom Bacillati; phylum Cyanobacteriota; class Cyanophyceae; order Nostocales; family Nostocaceae; genus Anabaena; species Anabaena sp. UHCC 0451. The sequence goes on from NZ_JAYGHA010000029.1 coordinate 47,182, forward strand.
TTCTAACGACTCTCCAAATAATAATTGTAATGTACCCAATTTACCACAGGGAATATTTAATTACGGTGGCAGTACAACTTGGGCACCAATTAGAAAAGATGTCGATTCTGTATTATTAAACATTTGCCCTCAGTTTGCTTTACGTTACACTCAACCCATCAATGACAAACCGGGTTCAGGAACAGGAATTACAATGTTGATAAATAATCAACTAGCTTTTTCTCAATCTTCTCGCTCAATTAAAGCCGAAGAAAATGTAAAAGCTCAACAAAAAGGATTTAGTCTCAAAGAAATTTCTGTGGCAATTGATGGCATAGTGATCGCTGTTAACCCCCAACTCAATATCCCTGGTTTAACAGTTGATCAAATCAAAGATATTTACACAGGCAAAATTACCAACTGGAAAGATGTAGGTGGTGTAAATTTACCTATTCAAGCCCTATCTCGTACTCAAGAATCTGGTGGTACAGTAGAATTCTTTGTAGAAAATGTCCTCAATAAAGAAAACTTTGGCAACAATGTTATTTACATGGGGACAACAACAGAAGCCATCAGAAAAATAGCCACAACACCAGGAGGAATTTATTACGCTTCTGCTCCAGAAATTGTCCCCCAATGTACTATTAAATCCTTACCAGTAGGGCGTAAAAAAGGAGAATTTATAGCACCATATCAACAACCTTCTGTACCGAAATCCGAATGCCCCAGCAAGCGTAATCAGTTGAATGTCGAAGATTTACGCAATGGCAATTATCCCATTACTCGCAATTTATTTGTGATTGTCAAACAAAATAGTCAAACAGATCAACAGGCAGGAGAAGCTTATGCAAATTGGTTATTAACATCTCCAGGTCAAGAATTGATTGAAAAAGCAGGATTCATTAGAATTAAATAGTTTATTAAATAGTTTAGTTAATCACACCGTACTCAAAACAATCATGGAAAAACCAGCTAATTCTCAATATCCAATTCATCCCTTATTGAAACAACGTTGGAGTCCTTTAGCATTTTCAAATAAACCCATTGCCGCAGAAACGGTTTACAGTTTATTAGAAGCTGCTCGTTGGACAGCATCTTGTTTTAATGAACAACCTTGGCACTTTATTGTTGCTACTCAGGAAAACCCAGAAGAATTTAGCAAGTTACTAAGTTGTTTAGTCGAAGCAAATCAAGTATGGGCGAAAAATGCCCCGGTGCTGATGATATCCGTAGTCAAGCTTAATTTTGAGAAAAATGGCAATCCAAACCGTCATGCTTTTTATGATGTGGGAGCAGCAGTTTGTAGTCTGACTACTCAGGCTACCTCCTTGGGTTTATATGTTCACCAAATGGCAGGATTTGACGTAGATAAGACACGAGAAATATACAACATTCCACAGGGGTATGAACCAATAACAGCGATCGCCATCGGTTATCCAGGTGATCCCCAAACCTTACCTGAACAATACCAACAGCGCGAATTTGCACCACGCCAACGCAAACCACAAGCAAGTTTTGTATTTACTGGCAATTGGGAAAAAAGTTAAAAGAATGCAGAATTTAGAATTTAGAATTTAGAATTACGTTTTGCAACGGGGATTTTACCCCGACGCAAAACCCCCTGCTTCTATAAGCAGGGGACTTTAACACCCAAAGTTGATAACAAAAAAATTAACATCAAGCCGCGCTCCTGACTCCTAACTCCTGCCTACTTTTATGAGAATGTGTGCGAAAAAAATTAATACTTACTAATAATCAATATAGGCAAGATCCAGAATTGGAACCAGTTCGATGGCCCCAATTTGTCGATCAAGCCGTATTCTCGTCGTATCAGTGATGGCGGCACAGTTCAACTTTTTGTCCAAGACATTTTGGGCGGTCAAGCTTTCAACCCTTACCTTTGGGACGAACGGCAAGGTGTACATTGCTCCTGATCACGAACCATTTATTTTCCCTAATTAGGGTTTGCTGAGAAAGTCTTTCCGTGAGGGCAGGGAACAGGGAACAGGGAACAGGGAACAGTTTCAAGAGTTGGATGGGAGCGATTTTTCCTTTGAGTAGCAATTAAATGCAAGGTTTTTAAGTTTCCACCTCGTAAAAGCTTGCACTTTTTTTTACTTGAAAACGGCTTAAACCCTTTACCCGTAATCTTTTCATGTTTATTCAGCAAGCCCTAATTAATGTCCTGGTAAACGTAACTAATTGAACATTAAGGCTTTTCAATCAGGAAAATACCCGATTACCCGAAATCTGTTTGTGGTGGTCAAACAGATTGGTCAAACTGAGGAGCAAGCCAGTGTGGCTGATGCTAACTTACTGCTAACAGAGCAGGTACAGGAACTAAGGACCCAGACTGGGTTTGTTAAAATCCGCTGACACCTGCTAGTCATAACTTGGAAAATACCAAAAACCAACTTACACATTTCACAGTGGCTTTGTGAGTGTGTTTTAATTGGCTCTGTTAATTGACTCTGCTGGCAAGCAAATCAAATTATCCCCTTGGGTAAGAATCAGTCCACGTTGGCGCAATTTACCCATCAAGCGGGTAACGGTGACGCGAGTAGAACCAATGGCGCTACCAATTTGGGCATGAGTAAGAGGGAAGGGCAGGCAATAGCCGCGAATTACATCGGGATCGGTTTCGCTCATTGACGGCTCTCCATACTCCTCAATCAACAAGGTGAGAAATCCTAGAAGTCGGTCAATTGTGCGTCTTTGTCCCAAAGCACTGAGCCACAAAAGCTTGCGCTGATGTTGATATCTAAAAGCATCCATTACTTCACGACGGAAGTGAGGCCAGTTATCCAAATCATGCCAGTACATCCATAGCACCGCAGTTTGGTCAACATGAGCGTAGGCTTGGAGTGTAAACGGGGACTGAGCGACAATTTCAAATGGCTGTCCTGCTCCCACAAAACCCAAAAAGGCTTCTTCAGGGGTTCTGTTGATGCGTCGAGATGTTAGCTGGCTGGCAGTAGCACTTACCTGGGCTGTTCCTACCATGCGGATTGCACCTCGCTGCACTAAATATAGCAATCCGGGTCTGGCGGGAATGCGCTCATCTTTGCTGAAGGTGCGGCAGCGGTAGTGTTCTTGAGCCCAATCAAGAATTCGTTGCCAAGTTAAGAAAGGCCGTGATGCCTCGGAAAAGGAGGATTGAGATTGCATAGGTAACAAAGAGCGTTCGGCTGAAGACAAAGACTAAATAAAAAGGTGCAAGGAGTGTCTTTGTGTTAACAGGGTAGGCTTAACGCCCTACAGCGTCAGCCATCCAAAGTGTAGAAAGCAAATATTGCCCTCTACTCTTTTGTTATACTTCTTACTGTACAATGAGGGTAGTAAAGTTTACTAATTATTCATCGATTATTCATGAAATTTTATCCTACTCTCATTTTTCTTTACTTAGACTAAACTTCTATCTAAAGGTGGATGGAACAGGATAAAATCGTGATAACCGTAAAAGTTTCCTAAATAACTACGTGCATCATTGGCTACTTTTTAAGAAGTATACCTCAATTAAACTTTTAGTATATATCCATTTAATGAATTTCCTCAGTGTTTCTACCAATGATGAGAAAATTCTATGGATAAAAAAGGGGAAAGTGCCTCTATACCAAGATACAGATAGTCAAAAAATTTTATATATCTCTAGTGTAGTTTTGCAAATTTCCGCATCTGATCATTCTAATGTGCATGATATCGCCGGGCAAATAGCTGCTCATTTTTCAGCAACTTACGGCGAAATTTTGAGCGTTAAAATTGTTTCTCCAGCTTGGATTCATCTAGAACTAACTGATCCTGCTTTAGCGGATTGGTTACACTGTCTGACAACCACAGGAACAAGATTAGAGGAAACTGGGGAAATAAATCAAGTCAAAAATCAAAAGTCAACAGTCAAAATTAGGAAACAGGGAAGTAGTAAATCTTTCTTGACAATTCAATATGCTCACGCCCGCTGCTGTTCATTATTGAGATTAGCTGATCGTGAGGGATTGATTCAACTTCTAGATAGTAGTACTGCAGTTCTAGGTTTGCGGTCTGCTCAACCTATACCTTGGCTGGACTGTAATCAAAAACTACGTCTTCATCAACCAGATGAGGTTCGTCTGATTCACCAACTAGTAAAAATGGTAGACGATTTGGTATTTACTGATTCTAACAGTTCAGTTAACTGGGAAACAGCAGCACTGAAATTGAGCGCAGCTTTTGACAACTTCTGGTGTAACTGTCGAATCTGGGGGGAAGTGAAAATTAATTCATGGGAATTGGCACAGGCTAGACTGGGATTGCTGATAGCTACTCAGTTGGTATTAAGGTCGGTTTTAGAAACGAAATTAGGGGTTTTTGCGCCTCTGGAGTTATGATTAAGTTGTTTTTATCCAGGGGAAGTGAGAAAATATGACTGTGGCTATTGACGCAGTTAATATCCTGGGTTATATTATCTGATGTGTGAGGAGCGAACCAGCAAGGACACCGAGACGAAACACGGCCAGTCGTCGGTGTCCTTTCTGATGTCTAGAATTTGTTTAAATTGACATACTTCCCGCCCTAAAAGTGCGGGGATTCTGGGTTCAAACAACAGTTGCAGGTATAGCCCGTCTTACACTATCTCGCCCAACAGACAATGCCCTGCCTGTTTGTACTATTCTATCAAAAAATCGCCCTAGAAGGGCGAGGAACCTCAAACCCATGTTTTTGTTAAAGTAAAAATTTTTCTATGGCGATCGCTACTCCATCATGTTCTACACTGGGGGCTACCCAATTAGCGATCGCCTGTACTGGTTCTGGTGCGCTACCCATAGCCACACCAATACCTGCATAATCTAGCATTTCCACATCATTGAAGTTATCCCCAATAGTCATGACGTTATCGCTGGTTAATCCCAGCAATTCTTCGGCTAGGTAACTAACCGCAGTTCCTTTGTTAACATACGGATTAGCAGCTTCCAGGAAGGTGGCAACAGATGTTGTCATATACAGTTCGGATGGTGTGTATTGAAGGCGTAAACTACCCATAAGTTTTTGAATTAAATTCGCATCGTCGCACAAAGCTAGAATTTTAGTGGGTTGTTCATTAGTTAAGACTTGACGCAAATCACCAATAGGAATAGGTGTAACACCGCAGCGGATTCCATAACTTTCGGTTTCTGTGGTGATTTCCCGCACGTAAAGCTGATCATTGATGTAAAAATGGACAGAGAGTAAAGAACGTAATTCTGGCTGTTCAAAATAATCTAGTAGTTGATGGGTAATTTCTCTAGATACAGCTAAATGACGATGAATTTTTTGGTTCTTTGGATCTTGAATCCACGCTCCCTGATAGGCTACCAATGGTAGAGTAGACTTAATATCTTGATGAAATCGCCAAGCTGAACAATACATTCTCCCCGTGGCTATAGCTACTTTGATACCTTTGGCTTGGACTGCTGCAATAGCTTGCTTGACAGTTTCACTCACTTGGTTGTCATGTCCGGCAATAGTACCATCTATATCTAGTACCAGTAGCTTAATATCTTTTTGATCTTCTGTGTGATTGTTGATAGATGCCATAAGGTCAGTAGATGCTGTGTGCATAAATTCCCAGCTTTGAAGTCCCAGTAAGAGAGTAACAGGGTTCAAGTCAATGAAGCACAAGATTTATTGACCAAACCAGACCGCACTGTTAATCGCTGCTCCCTGTTCTTCTTGTTGTTTGTCTCATCTACACAGGAAAAACATATTTGACTATATATGATTTTCTGCGTAAATTCACTTGAAACCTATCATGCGCGGTAGTAATCTGTGTTCATGTCCAATTTACTAGGATTGAACAATTTTAAAGTTTCTGTAAATCTCATATTTCAGTGTAGACAAGGCTTTAAAGATAGATATATATATAAATCATCTCAGCAATTTCAGTTAAGCAAGCTTACTGAATATTCAGAGCAATAAATAAATACATTCAATCAAGAGCAAATTACCATGAAATCTCAAAACATTTTTTTAACCGCTGGTTTACTACTTGGTTCATTTTTAGCAATGACTACTACTGCTCAAGCTGCAAGTTTTACAACCAACTTTACCCCCAACAATCCTGATCCTAAATCAGATATTTTGTTACAGTCAATTACACAGAACGGCAAGACAATCAGTAACTTTTCCTTCCTTAAAAGTGCTGATATAATTTACAACTCACCTAAGTCTATTGGCATTAATAACACTGGCGCTGCTAGTACAGATAAGGGCGATAAGGCATCTAAGCCTAGTTACGGTGTTGGACCTAAAGAAGATCCCACAGGTGCTGACATTGCTGCATACTTGGGTAACAATAACTTAAACAATATTATTGATACTGAAGACACGGGTAGTTTTAACATTAACGTATTCTTCGATAGCCTGATTCAAGCAGATAACTCTGGATTAGATAGCTTGTTTTTCTGGGAACGGGGTAGGAATAGTGATTTACAAATTCAAGCCCTAGATACTGCTGGTAATTTAATTGGTAATGCGTTAACATTATTACGCAGTCAACAAGGAAATGCTGGCTTCAGGATTGATACTACAGAAATTAGTGGTTCTCAAGCGGTAGGTACTTGGGGTGTGAATTTGAACCAGTTGGGAGTGACTGGCTTAAGAGGTCTGAAATTAACATCTCATGCTAGTTTCAATGGACCTGATTTCAAAGTTGTCGCTAGAAAAACTCCAGAACCTGGTGTCATCATTGGTTTAGGTACAGTAGCAACTCTTGCTTTCTTACGTCGTCGTGTGAATAAAGCTGTTTTAAATTCTGCTAATTAATATTGACGAGACGTAAGTCAATTATTTAGCTGGTAACATTTTATCAGTAAAAATCTCTCAAGCTCCCTTTTTTACGGGGGCTACTTTTTGTATCAACCTGTCACCCACTAGAGATTGTGTAGCGATGGAGAGGATCTGTCTAAAATAGAGTTGTGTTCCCAACTTTGGTTAATCAGGTGATTTCTAATTCTCCACCCGCAACAATTCCCACCATCATCCTTGTAGATGGACACTCTTTAGCTTTTCGTTCCTACTTCGCTTTTGCTAAAGGTAGAGATGGCGGACTTCGTACAAAAACAGGTATTCCTACCAGTGTTTGTTTTGGCTTTATTAAATGTTTATTAGAGGTAATGAAAAGCGAACAACCACAAGCGATGGCTGTAGCATTTGATTTAGGTTTACCTACTTTTCGCCATGAAGCGGATGATACTTATAAAGCAGGACGTGTAGAAACACCAGAAGATTTTATTCCCGATTTAGAAAACCTGAATCAATTATTGAGAGGTTTAAATTTACCGATTTTTACAGCACCTGGTTATGAAGCGGATGATGTTTTAGGAACTTTAGCACAACAAGCGTCTGCGGCTGGTTATCGCGTAAAAATTCTATCAGGAGATAGAGATTTATTCCAACTAATTGATGAAAGAAAAGGAATTACAGTTTTAAATTTTAGTCCTGAAGCTTTAAAACGTTCTGCAAATAGTATCACCGAATTTTACCCAGAACAAGTTAAGGAAAGATTAGGCGTATTACCTACACAAATTGTAGATTTTAAAGCTCTTTGTGGTGATAAATCAGATAATATTCCTGGAGTTAGAGGAATTGGTGAAAAGACCGCAGTACAACTGCTAAATACTTATAATTCTCTGGATGGGATTTATGCAAAATTAGATGAAATTAAAGGCGCAACTCAGAAAAAATTAATTGAGGGTAAAGAAGATGCAATCCATTCTCAATATTTAGCGCAGATAGTTGTCGATGTACCTATAGAAGTTAATTTAGAAGATTGTCAATTAACAGGTTTTGACACTAACAATTTAATCCCGATTTTAGAGAAATTAGAATTTAAAAAGTTTTTAGAACAAATCAACCAACTGCAAGAGAAATTTGGGGGAAAAGTTCCAGAAACCAAAGTAGAGAAAGTCACTAACATTGAAGATGATGATGATTTATGGTTTTTTAGTGCTGAAGATACAGCTAAGGCTGAAAAATTACCTGATTCATCAATTCAAATACGCATTATTGATACATCAGAAAAATTACAAGAATTAGTTAGCATTCTCCAAAAATGTACTAACCCAGAAAAACCCGTTGCTTGGGATACAGAAACCACAGCTTTAGAACCTAGAGATGCAGCTTTAGTTGGAATTGGTTGCTGTTGGGGAATAGAACCTGATGACGCTGCTTATATTCCTCTAAATCATAAAAATGGCAATAACTTAAATCAAGAGTTGGTTTTAACAGCACTGCGGCCAATTTTAGAAAGTGTAGATTATCCAAAAACTTTCCAGAATGCTAAATTTGACAGATTAATTTTCAAATGTCAGGGAATTAATTTGGCTGGAGTGGTATTTGATACGATGTTAGCAAGTTATTTAATTAATCCAGATACTACCCACAATTTAAGTGATTTATCTTTAAGACATTTAGGATTACAGCTAACTGAATATAATGATATTGTTGCCAAAACTGGTAAAAAAGAACCACAAAAAACTATTGCTGACATTGGAATTAATACAGTAGCATATTATTGTGGTACTCAAGTTTATGCCACATTTCAATTAGTTAAAAAATTACGTGCTGAATTAGAAAAAACACCAGATTTAGCTAAATTATTAGTGGAAGTAGAACAACCACTAGAAGCAGTGTTAGCGGAAATGGAATATACAGGAGTGAGAATTAATTCCGGTTATCTGCAAGAATTATCTCAGCAGTTAGAATCTGAATTAGCGAAATTAGAAATACAAGCAACGGAAATTGCCGGAGAAACATTCAATTTAGGTTCTCCCAAACAATTGAGTTATATTTTGTTTGAAAAACTGGGTTTAAGTACCAAACATTCCCGCAAAATTCAAACTGGGTTTTCTACCGATGCTGCAACTTTAGAAAAACTCCAAGAAATTGATAATACTGGTTTTGTGGATGCAATTATTGAATATCGGACTTTATCAAAATTAAAGTCTACCTATGTGGATGCTTTACCAGCGTTGGTACATCCCCAAAGTCAACGCTTACATACTGATTTTAACCAAACAGCAACTTCTACAGGTAGGTTATCTTCTTCTAATCCTAATTTGCAAAATATTCCCATTCGTACTGCTTTTAGCAGACAAATTAGAAAAGCGTTTTTACCTGAGTCTGGTTGGTTGATGGTAGCTGCTGACTATTCACAAATTGAGTTAAGAATTTTGGCGCATTTGAGTCAAGAACCTATATTACTAAAAGCATATCAGCAAAATGAAGATATTCACACAGTTACAGCAAAATTGGTGTTTGAAAAAGATGAAGTGACATCAGAAGAAAGACGCTTTGCGAAAACGATTAATTTTGGTGTAATTTATGGAATGGGTTCGCTCAAGTTTGCGCGTTCAACGGGTGTAGATAAAGCTAATGCGAATGAATTTATTAAGCGATTTAATGAACGATATCCCCTAGTGTTTAAATATTTGGAGACTGTGAAAAAACAAGCTATTTCTCAAGGTTATGTAGAAACAATTTTGGGAAGAAGACGTTATTTTGATTTCACAAATAAAAGCTTACAAGAATTAAGAGGAAAAAACTTAGAAGATATTAATTTGAGTAAATTAAAGAATTTAGGTCAGTATGATGCAGGGTTACTGCGTTCTGCTGCAAATGCACCAATTCAAGGTTCGAGTGCGGATATTATTAAAATTGCGATGGTGCAATTACATGAGGTTTTAAAGAATTCTCAAAAAAATTATCAAGCGCGGTTGTTGTTACAAGTACATGATGAATTAGTGTTTGAAATTCCTCATCAAGAATGGTCAGAATTGCAAATACAAATCAAGTCAGTGATGGAAAATGCTGTGAGCTTAAGTGTTCCTTTAGTTGTAGATGTGCGTGCGGGTGATAATTGGATGGAGACGAAATAAGACAATGTTGATATTATGACTATTTATGGTGCTGATCCGATTAATTTTGAGGGTGTAAATGGCGATCGCTATTGGTTTCATGAACCATTTTCTTACACTGATGTAGGTGATATTGATGAAAGATTAAGCGGTTTTCCCGTGGCTGTGTTTCTTCCCAGTCATCGACCTGTACAAGATACACCTCTAGTAATCGGTTTACAAGGAATGTGTGCGCCCTATCGCTGGAATAATTTTATTATCCCCACGCTGACACAGATGGGTATTGCTGTCGCTCTATTTGATACGCCCTTTGCAGGTGAACGCAGTTTGGTAAGAACATTTACAGCAATGGTAGAAAATGAAATTAAGCCTTTAGTTGATCGGGGTATTTCATTTGATACGGAACTATTATCAAAAATATTTCAGCAGACTGCGGTAGATATTACCAAAATTCATCAATTTTGCCAGGAAAAATACGGTATTAGTAATCGTTTAGGCTTGTTTGGTGTGAGTATGGGGGTTTTATTTAGTTCATACACTTTTACTGCTCATGGAATTGGCGAACGATTATTAGGTACAATTGGTCATGCTGATCTTTCAACTTTTGCTAATAGTTGGGGACGAGGGATTTTACCAGATTTAGCAGCTTCACCTCTGGGAACTTTAGCAGAAATTATGTTAGGAAAAATGCAACCACAATTAAAACCTGTGATACAAATGCTGAAATTAGCGAACAATTTAAAATATCCTGATAACTATGCTCAAATTTGCAACCCGATGACCTATATTGAGCAAGTACAGTTACCGCGAAGAGTGAGATTTTTAGTAGGTGCTAATGACCCGATTGTCAAAGTTAAAAATGCTCAAGCTTGCGCTCAATGTTTCCCTGATGGTGATTGTTATGTAGTTCCCGGATTAGGACATGGAAGCAGAAAATTTGGTCCGTCATTTGTTGATCATGTACGTTATTTTTTGAGTACGCAGTTAGGTGATTGGTAAGATAAAACTTTTATTTGGTGCAAAGAAGGAAAATCAATTTAAGCCGACTCATTTTTTTGAATTGCTGTTTGAATTTCTTCAGGATGTGCATTTGCATAAGCCCAAGTATTGACTAAATCAGCAGCAGTTAAATGAGGATAATCATCTAAAAAAGGAAAATAAGAGTTTTTACTTCACAGGTTTTCTGGATCTAATTCTAAAGTTTTACCTGCTTGATCTTCTGCTAATGCTGCTGTTGCAAGTTGAGCAAGTACATCATGAGATTTTGCAAATGTTTGATCCCATTGGCTTTCGTCTTCTATTTCTTCGAGGATGAGTAAGGCAATTCTATCTTGTTCGGTTTCAGGAAGTTGTTTTATTTGTGCGATCGCTTTTTCTAGTAATTGAGTCATAGCTGTTAAGCTGTTGTGATTAGGTGATGTTTATTATTGTACTTTAGTTAAAGGTTGTTGGGTGTTGTATATATAGTATCGAAATTTGCATACAAAAGGGAGAAAACTCGGTTCAATTCCGAGGCAGTCCATTTACATTTTGCGTATTTGCTTGGGAAAAACCCTAAACTCTCATTTTATTACCCATCCAACTCAGCCAAAGATATTTTCACACAATTACAAACACCCAGCCAATCACGCTCTGACAAATGACCAATTAAAATCAAATTGGCTGAAGGTGGAAGAGTAACAATATAACTGCGAAAAATAGAAGCAACCCGCAAACCTGCATCTGACCAATCTTGAAGTATATAATCAGTAACACCTAATGCTTTTGTTTGAGTGGTGATTAATCCAATGATGACATCAGGACGGTTTGCATGATAAATTGCAGATGACAAAACTACAGCCGGACGGCGTTTAATACCTGTAACACCAGGAAAATCAACCGTTACCACATCACCAGAATTAAATATCACTTTGCTATTTCCTCACTTTCTGGAAATATCGAAGCAGCATATTGTAAAGAAAAAGATGTGAGTTCAAGTTGGTCTTCTTCTGTCCAAGTATCACTTTCATCAATAATAGATAAACTTTCCTCAACTAAATTAGTTTCTAATGCTTTGAGGATGAGTCTAGCAATTATATCTTGTTCAGTTTCAGGAAGTTGCTTTATTTGTGCGATCGCTTGTTCAAGTAACTTAGTCATAGCTTTCACCATTAATCATTATCTATTTTACTGGATATTCAGATCCAGGGAATAAATTCCCTAAAAGCAAAAGTCGGTTAAAACCGACTCACAAAAAAAACTCTTTTCCTCCTCTCTGCGCCTCTGCGCCTCTGCGTGAGAAAACTCCTAAAAATCCTCATCATCAATGAAAAATTCTGCCTCCTCATCAACCCTAGATTTCGACTCACCCAAACCCCAAAGAGGCTGTAAAATTGCCATACCAATCAAACCCACAGCCACCCAAAAAGCCAACATCAAACCAAAGGGAATTTGAATTGATTGAAAAACCAAAAACCGTAAAGAAACAGGCGTAGCATTCTGCACCGAAATCAGTGCGATCGCCAACACCCAACCAGCTATAACTATAGATATAAATAAATTCACAAAATTTTTCATAATTTTATATATAAAAATTTAGGAGTCAGGAGAATTTAGAATTTAGAATTTAGAATGAAGAATTTAGGAGTCAGGAGGTAGGGGAAGAAAAGATTTTTACCAATGCTCATTCTACATTCTACATTCTACATTCTTCATTCTAAATTCCCCAGTCACCTATGCTAACTTAGCAATTTCAGCTTCCATTGTTGCTGCAATTTGACCAAGTTTTTCCGGTGAGTTAGTTTCCATGTACACCCTCACCAAAGGTTCTGTACCAGAAGGACGCAATAACACCCAACTACCCTCTTCCAAATACAGTTTAATACCATCCTTCCTTCCCACTTCCTTCACCTTAATTCCAGCTACTTCCGAAGGAGGATTTTTGGTATAGGAATCAATCACAGCATTTTTGTGAGCATCGGTAAGGTGTAAATCCAAACGGTTATTATACAAAGGACCATCAGCTTCTGCGATCGCTTCCTGAACCAACACACTTAAAGGCTTACCTTCATAAGCGATCGCCTCAGCTACCAGCATATCAGCTAGAACCCCATCCTTTTCAGGAATATGGCCAATAATACTCAAACCACCTGATTCCTCACCACCAATCAAAACAGCGGTTTCCCGCATTTTCTCCCCAATGTATTTAAAACCAACAGCGGTTTCATAAATTTGCAGACCATTTTTAGCCGCAAAATTATCTAACAAATGGGTAGTCGCAACCGTTCTCACAATTGCGCCTGTTTTACCCTTGTTTTTGATTAAATGTCTTGCTAAAACTAACAGTACCGTGTTGGGAGTGAGAACATTTCCTAGTTCATCCACAATCCCAAAGCGATCGCTATCTCCATCCGTTGCTAAACCCAAATCAGCCTTATCAGCTTTAACAGCTGCCACCAAATCCACCAACTGATCCCCCTTGGGTTCTGGCATACCGCCCCCAAAAAGTACATCCCGCCAAGCGTGGAAACTTTCTAACTGAGTTCCGCAATGTTGCAGCACCTCATCTAAATAGCCACGAGATGTAGAATAGAGAGCATCGTACTTAACCTTTAAATTCGCACTCTTAATTTTTTCCACATCCAGCAAGGTGTAGATAAAATGCAAATAATCGGGCTTCGGATCAAAAGTAGAAATAGTCCCAGATGGCTTACTTCCTGGTAACTCATCCGATGCCGTTTCTATATTGGCCACAATAGTATCAGTAATTTCAGGAGTGGCAGGACCAGCGTAGTCTGGGATATATTTAATCCCACAATAAGGTGCAGGATTATGACTAGCAGTAAACATCAAAGCCCCTGCGGAATTCAAATGTCTCGCATTGTAGGCAATTACAGGAGTCGGGCAATCCCGATCAGTAATTTTCACATTCCACCCTAAATCAGCTAAAACAGCCGCAGATGTCCGCGCAAATTCATCAGCTAAAAACCTTGTATCATAAGCGATTAAAACTGGTCTTTCCTTAGTATAGGCAGTTTCCAGATAACTAGCGATCGCCCTTGTTACTTTCCGCACATTAGGAAAAGTAAAATCATCGGCAATAATCCCGCGCCAACCATCAGTACCAAATTTTATTTTACCAGAATTGTCAGGGTTACTCATTTTGCTACTCTCTCCCGTGCATCATCATTACCATTAGGAAGCATCCCGCAAAGCAACTGTTTAGCCACTGTGCCGCAAGTATCCCCAAGGTAATTTCTCTCACTGTACCTGAGCAATGTCAACCCCCGCTAGACCCTTTGTAAGTTACCACCTTTGGTCCCTAGTTGCCCCCGCGAGAGGACAAGAACATTGGCATTGTCAAATGAGAAGGGGATTTATTAAAGCTAGGCAACACGAACCAGAGGTGAAAGCTTTATTAGCACAAGCCACACCACCTCAACGGATTGGCATTCTCGCCCAAAAAGGTGTATATGAGTTTCATCATCATTTACAGTGGTTAACTCAGTCCGATGGGGTGGAAAAAGTAGCCCAGTTGTTAAAATTAAGTAACTTCACTTTTCAAGTCAAGCAACGGGTATTACAGATTTTACAAAAATATCAAAAATCGCCTTTACTTTTGGGCAAACGCATTATCCAATTAACTGCCGGTGATGAAGGATTTCCTCAACCTATTGTTATAGAACAGAAAAATTATTGTTTTCGTTTATATGCAGCTATGGATTGTGTGTTTATTGAGTCTGATAGCACTTTGCATATTTTAGATTTTAAAACTGGTAAGTCTGCTTTTGATAAACGACAAGCTTTAGTTTATTTATTAGCAGCACGTTATCTTTATCCCGGTAAAACGGCTGTAGCTTCTTTTTATAATTTGGAAGTTGGTCAAAAATCTGAGCTAATTACTATTAATAGTCATGAATTAGCATCTTTAGAATCTGAGTTGGCTAATGTAGCGAATCAACACCAACTTGATTTACAAAAATATGCAGGAAGAAGCAGTAACTTTAGTCAAATATTTCCGCCTAATCCCGGCAATCATTGCCGATTTTGTCCATTTAATTCAATCTGTGAATTTTCTGAAGTTCAATCTGCAAAATCACACGCAAAACCAATTACTAAAAATCGTATTTAACTAACAAAATCTCTTAAAGAATGATAAATCAATATGACCAAAGTGAATACTCATAGCAACATTTAACTGTTCTAAGGTGGCTACTAACCAATCAATAGAATTAGTAGTAGCTGTTTCATAATGGTTAAATAAAATTGCCAATCTTTTTTCTAAATGTGGTTTAACTTTACGACAGATTAATAACACTTTTACCAACAAACTAATTGTTGTTAAAGAACCTTGATTACTAATCAAATCTAAAAAAGTTGAGTGTTGAAGTGACGTTTGGTTGTTGACTACTAAAAAGTCCAATAGCTTGCTACAAGTTCTCACTATTAAGCTTTCATTGACATTGTAATCATTCGCATCCGGTAATGTATCTTGTAGATAATTGTATAACCGTGTATTAAATAGGCGTTTTCCATATTTTCCGTCCACAGAAGTTATTAGATAATCATATAATTCATCCTTAAAATCATGAAACTTGGCGGTTTTACTACTATATTGTATAATCTGCTGCGCTCTTTCTTGGTAAGTATAATTACCTTCAGATTTACCAATAAATTGCTTGAGGGTGCTATAAAGATCGCTATCACTCAACAATGTCGGATTATTGATAGGGCGTAAAATCTGATTGGCTTCAGATAGGGAAACTTTTCTTAAAATCTGAACTCGACGTACTTTGTAAGTTACATATTGTGAAAGATCAATTTCAAATTTTTTTTGTACCTGTGCCTGAAAATGTCTGACTGTTTCTTGTTGTTCAAAAGTAGAATCTTCACTAATTAAACAATGTTCATATAAATAGGGATAACGACTAATTAAATTTACCAAAGGTTGATTATCTTTGCGGCTATTTAATTTAGGAGTTTGATTGACAACTTGGCTAAATCGCCGTAAAAATAAATACTGGTCGCTTTCAATAAAAATATTCACCAATTCGCGCAAACGTCTAATTTCTCGGAAGCGAAAACTATTTACTCCTGACGTATTAGGTGACAAATCAAACAAGCTGATTAAATCCATGATACCTTGATGCAATTGGGGTTGCATATACCAACGGTTAACCAAAATATGACAACAGCGGTTAAGAAAAAATTTAAAATCTTCTTGTGCTGTTTTAGATGCGATAATTTTGTCTAAAATTGGCAGAATTTCCGGTTCAGGATAATTGGCACGTTCAATAAAGAGCGCCCGAAAACGTTCAATCATTCGGTCTGGAGATTCCATTTGTACCAAATGAAGCAGATGCTGATAGATCAGCTGCTCTTCTTGATAAGAGTCGTGATAGTTGTAGAGATGTTCTTTAGCACTATTCATTTTAGCTAAGGGTGTTTGTTCCACAGTTTTTTCGGATTCAGAAGTAGTCCAATTTTTCACCTTTCATTACCGTTTACAAACTGGCTCATAAGTCATTTTTCTTACACAACTACTGGCTTGTCAACCGAATTAATACGGTTTAAACAATTCTTGACTGAATATTATTCTCCATATTTATATTGAAGAATGTTATTCTCACATCTTACAATGTAACCCGAATAATTACTGATGTTTTTATTAAAGGCAACATAAATCTTTGTTACATCAAGTTAAATCTTTGGTGAAGAGAGGTAGAAGAGTTGTAGCAATGGGGGCGTTTGCAGCCAATTCAACAATGCTCCTACCTAAGACCCCATTGCTAACTACAAATTCTCAATTCCGAATTTCCAAATTACATAGGTGGCAATTCTTTAAGAATTGTAAACCGAATATGGTTAATCGCCAACTCACCAATGGATATTTCTTCTTTAGTCAACCTCTGTCCATTACTGGTCAAGACTTCAAAAGATACTCCTTTGCCAATTTCGATATGATACCAGCATAACCCCATAAAAAAGCGTGTAGGGTAAGGACCAACATCGCTGATATCATCAGGATTTGATTCCATTGGCACCCAACCAAAATTAGGGATGTAGAATTCTAGCCAAACATGATTAAAGTCGGGTTGCAGGGGAACTCCTTGTTGTTCACCATAAGGAGGGCATTTATATCTACCTACAGTCCGACAGGGAATGCCATTTAAACGACATAAAGCCAGTAATACACCTACATATTCGCCACAGGAACCAACGCCTCTTTCTAAAACTATATCTGGCGTATCTATGTGGGGTTTGATACCATAGGATAACTCATCATAGACATAGTTGCGGATACTGTACATTTTTCGCAACATATTAGTTTCTGAACCGACAGCTTCACGGGCTGCACGGCGGACAATGGTAGTTTCCATTGCTAAATCATCATCATCCACCAAATAGCGAGTTTGTAATTCTGGTGTTAGTTCCGGTAGGTCTTCTACATCTTTAGGTGTGATGCGATACTTAATGCCGCGAACTTCCAAAAGTGCTTTCCAACCAAAGATATGCCGTTCACCGGGAACGAGGTCACCAAATTTAAATACAGCTACTCGTTGTCCATCAATAATTTCTTCTGTGAAGGGTAAACCGATGGGTTCAACTTGTTTGACCTTTTGGCGTTCTGTTTCTGAAGGTAGGGCTATCCGCCATTCTACATTGGGTAAGTAAACCTCGTCTAAGGGGGAAATTTCCTCTACATAAGACATTTCCACTAGATAACCATTAGATAGGGCGTAGCGTTGATCTGGTTGATAATGATAGTAGAGGGGATGAATAAAATTGATATCCCGATAAGTTAGCTCATGATTAGGATCAGCATTGGGATTATCTCGAATATAAGGCTCTTCATTGGAGTAAGCTACATAGAGCAGATCCTTACCCGTTTCATCCTGACTATGGATAGCGATACCTGTAGGAGAAGCAAAAGGCGTGAGGACGCTAAAACGGAGTTCTCCGGTTGCCCTATCCATAGAATAAACTGTTTGCTCGGTGCGATCGCAAACCCAGAGAGTTTCCCGACTAACTGCCAAATTTTCTATCCCTACACCAGGGGCATAAAATCGAGTAATTTCTTTGCGTGTATCCCGGTCAAAAATCAGAATATAACCTAGTCTTTGGCAGCTAACATAGATAGTCGATTCCCAAACAGCAATCCCGTCAGCAGTATAAGGTAAGGTGACAAAATGCTCCAACCCCAAAGAGTCCAGCTTGCACAAATAAACACTATTACCACGGCTGACCCATAGTGTATCTTCCCAAACGGCTAAACCAGTAACATCGTTAAATTCCTTAACTTGGTGAGGATTGAGAATTTTAGTGTGATCAGAGATAGGGTCAATCTCCAATAAATGCCCTTTTGTGGTGTCGATAGCAATAAGTTTATCTTTGATGAAAGCAATACCATACAAGGTAGCAACCGTAAATGGTCGAATTATTTTTTGCCCAAACATCTGGCTAACATTCAAACTAGGGAGTGCAAAACTCATATTATTAGTCATTGGTCATTGGTCATTGGTCATTAGTCATTAGTCATTAGTCATTAGTCATTAGTCATTAGGAAAAGGCAAAAGGCAAAAGGCAAAAGGCAAAAGGCAGGAGTTGATGAATTTTACCCAGTCCCCAGTTCCCAATCCCCAGTTCCCAATCCCCAGTCCCCAATGTAACTTTGGTTAATGGAATTCCAGGCATTACTCAATTATGATCAAATTTTGTAACCATTTCCTGTAACCTACACGATGTCTGCTCATTCTTTGCCTGAAAGTGCCGCAGTTTGGCATAGCTTAGAGGTTGATAAAGCTTTAAACCTGCTTGATAGTAATGCAGACAGCGGCTTAACATCTCAAGAAGTTGAACAACGTTTACAAAAGTACGGAACCAATGAACTAGAAGAACATGGTGGCCGTAGTCCTTGGGAGATTCTACTGGATCAGTTTACTAACATCATGCTATTGATGCTGATTGCTGTAGCCCTGATTTCTGGTTTCTTAGATTTTTGGGCTTGGCGACAAGGCACATTAAAAGTTGATGAAGTGCCATTTAAAGACACAATTGCAATTATGGCCATTGTTATCCTCAATGGCATACTGGGCTATGTGCAAGAAAGCCGTGCGGAAAAAGCCCTAGCCGCACTGAAAAAACTATCTTCTCCCTTGGTTCGCATCATCCGCAACGGAAAACTGGCGGATGTAGCAGGGAAAGAATTAGTGCCTGGGGATGTGATGCTGCTGGAAGCTGGTGTGCAGATAGCTGCTGATGGACGTTTGATAGAACAGTCTAATTTACAAATACGGGAGTCGGCACTGACGGGTGAAGCCGAAGCTGTAAATAAGCAAGCAATTCTCACATTACCAGAAGATACGGCATTAGGCGATCGCATTAATTTAGTTTTTCAAGGAACGGAAGTAGTTCAAGGACGGGCTAAGGTTCTTGTTACCAATACCGGCATGACAAAGAAGGTCGAGTTGTTTACACTAATATCCGCCGTTTTATCAAATACATATTGGGTAGTAATATCGGCGAAGTTCTCACCATCGCTGCTGCACCTTTAATTGGCTTAGGAGGCGTTCCTTTAACTCCTTTGCAAATTTTGTGGATGAACTTGGTCACGGATGGTTTGCCAGCTTTAGCATTGGCTGTAGAACCCCCAGAACCAGATGTAATGCAGCGTCCTCCTTTTAGTCCCCGTGAAAGTATTTTTGCCAGGGGTTTGGGTGCTTACATGATTCGCATCGGGATTGTTTTTGCCATCATTTCTATTGCCTTGATGTCCTGGGCTTATAATCATACTCATGCACAAGGGTATCCGGGCAATCCCGAAACCTGGAAAACAATGGTATTTACTACTCTGTGTATCGCACAAATGGGTCATGCGATCGCAATTCGTTCTAATAACCAACTCACAATTGAAATGAATCCTTTTTCTAATCTCTTTGTGTTGGGTTCTGTAATCGTGACAACGATTTTGCAGTTAATGTTAATATACGTCCCACCTCTGAGAAATTTCTTTGGTACTCATGTCCTAAGTCTCTCAGAATTGGGGATTTGCATTGCTTTTAGTAGCTTGATGTTTGTCTGGGTTGAATGTGAAAAGTTATTCTTCCGTTTCAGGGGCAAAAAAACTGTTTAATTAGTAATTAGTAATTAGTAATTGGTGATTGGTGATGCAATTTTGGATTTTGGATTGTATTAATAAACTCCAATCTAAAATCTAAAATTCTCCGCCCCAGTCCCCAGTCCCCAGTCCCCTATCCCCTATGCTATGTACCTGAAAACTCTACACCTCCGAAATTTTCGCAATTACCAAGAGCAAAAGATTGATTTTACTGCTGCCAAAACTATTTTGGTGGGGAATAATGCTCAGGGAAAATCGAATTTGTTGGAGGGGGTGGAGTTGTTGGCAACATTGCGATCGCACCGCATGGCACGGGATCGTGATTTAATCAAAGATGGGGAAAGTATTGCCCAAATTCATGCCACTTTAGAAAGAGACTTAGGGACAAGTGACTTAACATTAAGTTTACGACGACATGGCCGCCGTAGTGTGGCTATCAATGGCGAAATAGTCCGCCGCCAAATGGATTTTCTCGGTGTTATCAATGCCGTTGAATTTTCTAGTTTAGATTTAGAATTAGTGCGCGGTAGTCCTGAAGTTCGCCGTAATTGGTTAGATACACTTTTAATTCAACTCGAACCAGTTTATGCTCACATTTTGCAACAATATAACCAAGTATTACGCCAACGCAATGCTTTTTTGAAAAGGAGTCAACAGTCAGGAATTAATAGCCAGGATTCTGAATTTGCTATTTGGGATGCTCAATTAGTTACCGCAGGAACAAAAGTAATTAGAAGACGTGATAGAGCTATCCAAAGATTAGCGCCCATTGCCGCAGCCTGGCATGGTAATATTAGCGGTAGCACAGAAGTTTTGCAAATCAAATACGCTCCTAATGTTCCACTAGAAAAAGATCAAAAAGAAGATGTGCAGCAAACTTTTTTAGGTAAAATTCAACAGCGTTCGGCTGTCGAATTGCACAGGGGTACTACCCTTGTGGGTCCCCACAGGGATGAAGTAGAATTAGTAATTAACCAAACACCTGCTCGTCAATATGGTTCCCAAGGTCAGCAACGCACACTGGTTCTGGCTTTAAAATTAGCAGAATTACAATTAATTGAAGAAGTCGTGAATGAAGCCCCATTGCTTTTGCTGGATGATGTCTTAGCTGAGTTAGACCTATCTCGTCAAAATCAATTATTGGATGCTATTCAAGACCGTTTTCAGACGTTAATTACTACGACTCATTTGGGTTCTTTTGATTCTCAATGGTTAAATTCTTCACAAATTCTCTTCGTGAAAGCAGGAGAAATATCAATGTAATTGGTAATTGTTAATTGGTAATTGGTATTTTTAAATATTACGGTCATTTGTTTTGGTATGAATCAAAAAAGTCATTTATTCGATAAAAATGAGATTGCATTACTAGGTGCATCATTAAGAGCTATTGAACCAACGCTGCTAAAACCATGCCAAAATGCAGATACAGCGAGAATTTGGCTACAAGGAGGAGAACCTTATTTTGATATTTTCTTGGAACTAAAAAATAATGAAATTATCTGGTTTCAATTTACATTACGTGGTAAATCTCTGTCTTGGTGCAGTCAAAATGCTAGATTGCAAACAGGTATTACTAATGAATTAAGTATTGATGACGTGAGTTTTTATGCGGCGAGTAAAGTTATAGATAACGATGATATATCTGATGTAGAATTTATTAATTTAGTAAAATCTATTTTGCAAACAAGAGCCGATGAAGAAATTTTTGCCAAATTATTGAAATTTTTTAGTTTGGTAGAATATCAATCAATCATGGCACATACGGATTATGAACACGGATAAACCCAATGTTTTATTGATATCATCAACTAATGACTAATAAAGTTTCTCAATTTTTTTGAATAAGTGGAGAACTACAACCGTTAACAACGCAGCAATTAATCCTAGCTGCCATAAACCACATCCAGATGCAATTCCTAAAGCAGCTGCTACCCAAATAGCTGCGGCCGAAGTCAGACCATGAATTTCAACTGACTGTGATTTTTGAGAAGATTCGCGCAAAATTTCGCCAGCACCGAGAAAGCCCACGCCAGCGGCAATTCCTTGAATGACACGAGAGAGAGCATCAGCATTGATTTTTTCTCCACCGACTTGGATAGCAACGATGGTAAACACAGCCGAACCCAAACTGACTAACATATGAGTTCTTAAACCGGCGGGTTTGCGCCTGATTTGGCGTTCTAAGCCAACTATGCCCCCAATTAGCAATGCGAGACAGAGGCGAAAACAGATATTCAGCCAATCATTGCTGGCGATGTAGTAAGTGGTTGTCAATTAATTCTAATTTGGGAGAAACAACTATATATTTTACTTTAATTGGTAATATAGTTTCAAAAAGTCAACAATTAATCATCAATATTTGTCTAAAATTGGGTACTAGGTTTACCGCATATTTCGGCATAATACAAAAATGAGGAATTAGACTTGATGATTAAGTCAGTGGGTCGATAACTGACAATTGATACTTCAAACTGGAATAAATCACACCTAACTACTTGAGTGGAAAAACTCTACTGGCTTGACCAGATTAAACCACAAGACCGCGCCCAAGTTGGCGATAAAGCGTTGTACTTGAGCAAAATTATGGAAAGGGGCTATCCAGTAGTGCCTGGCTTTGTGGTTGCAGCAGATGTTTGGCGACAATTTCTAGAAAATCTCAATAGTTCAGAATCATTAGTTGCGGATTTGCCCTATTCTTCTCTACATTTGGATGTAAGTAATTGGCAACAACTTCAGCAAGTGGCTGGCCGCTTACGGGAGGAAATTATTTCTGGTAGTGTCCCACAAAATTGGGTGAATAAGATTTTTCAAGCTGGGAAAATCTGGGAAAAGAAATGTTTAATTTTGCGTCCTAGTCTGAGCATATCATCTGGTACTCAGGTGATAGGGAATATTTCTGGATTGCTGGAGTCGGTATTTTGTGTTTGTGATCCAGATGCGATCGCTCAAGGATTAAAGCAAACTTGGAGTCAGTTGTTTCGTGCTAGAAGTCTAGTCTATTGGCAGAGTGTAGGCATTAATTTACAACAAATTAACTTGGCAGTGTTAGTGCAACCTGTGGAAAATGCGATCGCCTCTGGTTCATTTACAACCAATATATCAGGAGCAGAAATTGAAGCTACCTATGGATTAGGAGTATCAATTACTAAAGGCGAAGTATTACCAGATGTTCATTACATTGAAGAAAAAACCGGAGTTATTCAAGAACAACAATTAGGTAATAAAATTCTTGCCTATGCTGTTGATAATTTTACATCTGTAAATGCTGGAGAACCCCTATATACATTAATGACAGATGAAAATTGTCTGTTGGCTTATCTACTAAATGAACATCAACAAAAACAGTATGCTTTACCGGAAAATTATTTACAACAACTAGTTATTTTAGGTAATCAATTAGTGAGTGAATTAGGTACAAAGTTAACCATGAAATGGACTATTACCGAAGGCACTCCAACCCCGAAAATTTATATTACTCAAGTTAGCACCCCGCCATCTCTCAATCCTAGCTTGCACTTTCTCAAGGGAATAGGGGCTGCTAGGGGACGTGTAAAGGCTAGTGCTTATGTGATTGTCAGTTCCCAACCCAAACCAGAGCAAATCCCCAAGGGAGTGATTATAATCGCCCCTGTCATCACTCCTGATTGGTTGCCTTTACTACATGAGGTAGGGGGAATTATTACAGAAAGAGGTGGATTAACCAGCCACGCAGCAATTTTAGCTAGGGAATTGGGTATTCCGGCTGTAGTTAGCGCCAAGAATGCTACCAACCTGATTCAAACTGGTGAAAGACTACTATTGGATGGTGACAGAGGGGAAGTTTATCGTTGTCAAGGAGAAAGCGATAACTTACTTGATGGTGAGAATATTTCATTACACCAGCACACAAATGAGCCACTTGATGATCATTCAAATCAGCCTAATTATGAGTTTAGCATGACTAAATCCCTACATGAAATTGCTACTCAACTATTAGTTAATCTCAGCCAACCTAATTTGATTGAAAAAGTACAAAGTCTACCTGTGGATGGGGTGGGATTGTTGCGTTCAGAATTGATGATGTTAAATATTTTGGATGGACAAAATCCTCATGCTTGGCTGTTGGGTGGTAGACAGAAAGAATTATTAGAAACTCTATCTGAGCAGATTAAAACATTTGCGCGGGCTTTTACTCCCAGACCTATTTTATATCGTTCTTTAGATTGGCGGCCACAGGATTTACCTTCATTTAATGATGATGGACAATCTTCACCACAGTCGATTTTAGGTGAACATGGAACTTTGAGTTATTTAAAAAATCCGGCTGTTTTTGAATTAGAATTGAAAGCTTTGAGAGGGTTACAAAAAAATGGTTACAGCAATATTAATTTGATGTTACCTTTTGTGCGGACTGTGGAAGAATTTGTATTTTGTCGTCGCCAGGTTGAGGAAGTTGGATTAACTCAAAATCCGCATTTTCAATTATGGATTATGGCAGAAGTTCCCAGTGTATTATTTTTATTACCAGAATATATTAAGGCTGGGGTAGCGGGGATTTCGATTGGTACTAATGATTTGACGCAATTAATTTTAGGTGTGGATCGGGAACAGGGAGATTTAGCAACTATATTTGATGAACGTCATCCTGCGGTGATGGGTGCAATATTTCAATTAATTAAAATGGCTAAAGATGGGGGGATTCCTTGTTCTATTTGTGGTCAAGCACCTGCTTTATATCCAGAAATTATTGATAAGTTGATAGAATGGGGGATTACTTCTATTTCTGTAGAACCGGAAGCTGTGGAGAGGACTTATCAAGCGATCGCACGTGCTGAAAAACGTTTAGTTTTAGCAGCAGCTAGGAAAATTTTGGGTAATTCGTAATTACAGAAATTTTTATTAAGT
>NZ_JAYGHA010000029.1:72427-75500 GCF_034931405.1 Anabaena sp. UHCC 0451
ATGAAAGATTTCTACAAATGAATACTTACGGGAAAATGAGAAATTTTGGGATAAGTTATATAATTAAAATATTATTGCAGATAAAGATAAAATTATCTAAATATGGATCAATCTCAATCTTCTTTGTATTATCAAGACTTCTATTGTTGGACACAACAACAAGCCAAAGCTTTAGAAGAAAGGCTAGTTTTAGAATTAGACTGGCAACATTTACAAGAGGAAATTCAAGCGTTGGGAAGGCAGGAATATCGAGAATTAGCAAGTCGTTTGAGTGTATTATTAGGTCATCTCTTAAAATGGGAATATCAACCGGAAAACCGTTCTCGCAGTTGGTTTTTAACAATTAGAGAACAACGTCGCGCTATTCACCGACATCTGCGACAAAACCCTAGTTTAAAATCTCGCATCGAAGAAGCTATGTTAGATGGTTTTGAAGCAGGAGTTGATTTAGCTTTACGGGAAACTAATTTACCATTAAGAACTTTTCCCGAAAATTGTCCTTATTTATTTGATGATATTATTGCTGATGATTTTTTGTGTGATACCCATCAAGACTGGGAAGGATAATTATTGAAGGTGCAGAGTTATCAGTCACATTAGTAAGAGTATTTATCATGTGTCGCTCTTATTGAACAACTTTTGATTTTCGCAACAGCTAGGAAAATTTTGGGGAATTCGTAATTATAGAAATTTTTAGATTATTAAATTAAATTTCGTGCCAAGGAAGAAATCAGTCAAGATAATTAAATAGAAACTTCGCAATACATAATATATAAATCCCCAGCTTCTTAGAGAAGTCGGGGATCTGAATTACTTGAGTTTCCATTAATTCCACTTCCTATAAAGGAAGCGACAGCTTTACTGGACAAGATCGAAAAGAATGAAGATACAATGCCCAGTTTCCATTAATTCCACTTCCTATAAAGGAAGCGACTTGAGACTGATTGGTTTAAAAGTTAGATCTGCTGTTCTTAGATGTTTCCATTAATTCCACTTCCTATAAAGGAAGCGACACAAATTGAATAACAAAGAAGATTGGGACTTATCAGATAACGTTTCCATTAATTCCACTTCCTATAAAGGAAGCGACTGTTAACAATGATTAAGTTGTATCGTGCGATGAATCAGGTTTCCATTAATTCCACTTCCTATAAAGGAAGCGACCATTCCAAGATACCCTAATAGCATGGGGTACAAGAGAGTTTCCATTAATTCCACTTCCTATAAAGGAAGCGACTGAAACCGATCTTAAAGTGGTGTGGAAATAAATTACAGTTTCCATTAATTCCACTTCCTATAAAGGAAGCGACTGCCAAGGCTACATAGCCAACGGCGATGCTCATGTAATGTTTCCATTAATTCCACTTCCTATAAAGGAAGCGACATAGGAAACTCATCGACAGTATCAAACACTCTCACCGATGTTGAAGTTTCCATTAATTCCACTTCCTATAAAGGAAGCGACAGCAGCATTGGAATCCACAACATGGCTGGAGGAGATGGTTTCCATTAATTCCACTTCCTATAAAGGAAGCGACCTTGCTGTAGTCTCATCTGTTATGACTGCTGGATTTGGTGTTTCCATTAATTCCACTTCCTATAAAGGAAGCGACATTACCTAACGTTAATATTGAAACATCAAGTAATGTTAATTCATGTTTCCATTAATTCCACTTCCTATAAAGGAAGCGACAATATTACGGAAGATTCTATGAAAATTTTCTGGACACGGCATCGTTTCCATTAATTCCACTTCCTATAAAGGAAGCGACCTGAACCAAAAAACTCAGAGTGGAACGTATCAATGAAAAAAGTTTCCATTAATTCCACTTCCTATAAAGGAAGCGACTTTGTCATACTAGGCTGGACTAAATTCTATTACCTATAGGTTTCCATTAATTCCACTTCCTATAAAGGAAGCGACCAATCAAGCAAACCCTGAAGGAAGTTGAGGATGCACTCAAGGAAGGTTTCCATTAATTCCACTTCCTATAAAGGAAGCGACAACCCACGTTTCACCAAAAAGGGCATTACACCTTGTTTCCATTAATTCCACTTCCTATAAAGGAAGCGACCAATTATTAGGGGTAATGCCGGAGGACTGCTGGCAGTTTCCATTAATTCCACTTCCTATAAAGGAAGCGACATCTATTTCAGTTTCAGTATATTTATCAGAGTATGCTGAAGTTTCCATTAATTCCACTTCCTATAAAGGAAGCGACTTCTTAAAACTAAAGCTTTGTTTGCTAAGTATGCACCTATATGTTTCCATTAATTCCACTTCCTATAAAGGAAGCGACTAACTGGCTCCACAAAGCTAACACTTCTGTACACTGATCAATCAGTTTCCATTAATTCCACTTCCTATAAAGGAAGCGACTAATAGAAAGGTCACTATCAGCATATTTAAAATTAATATGTTTCCATTAATTCCACTTCCTATAAAGGAAGCGACGCTCGCTTCCCTCTGTAGACTCTTTCAACTTAACTTAATGGAGATTGTTTCCATTAATTCCACTTCCTATAAAGGAAGCGACAGCCTAAAGGGTTTGACTCCAGTAGAGATTATTAACCAGTTTCCATTAATTCCACTTCCTATAAAGGAAGCGACAAAGAGAATGGATACTTCATGAAACAGGAGTGTTTGCTGTTTCCATTAATTCCACTTCCTATAAAGGAAGCGACGAGTAATTTCACCACCACTCACAAGGTTGGCTAGTTTTGGAAGTTTCCATTAATTCCACTTCCTATAAAGGAAGCGACATATCAAGGTTTAGCATTGAACAAAATAACTGTACTTCATCTGTAGTTTCCATTAATTCCACTTCCTATAAAGGAAGCGACCTAGTAAAGTAGGGGCTTGCATCTTTCAAGGTGTAGATCCTAAGTTTCCATTAATTCCACTTCCTATAAAGGAAGCGACAACAAAGCCGCAGCTTTATTTACTTCTGAAAACTACAAGTTTCCATTAATTCCACTTCCTATAAAGGAAGCGACTCCTCATAGTATAAACCCTTGCAGTGACTAATGTCTAGATGCCATTTGCGACGGGGTAGGAACTCAAGATCATGTG
>NZ_JAYGHA010000030.1:0-65422 GCF_034931405.1 Anabaena sp. UHCC 0451
CCCCTTGTACTTCTACTTTAAAACCCTGTTGGTTTTTCCCTCTGAGGATGTAGATTAAATCACCTTTTGATTGAATTTCAATTCTGGCTTCGTTAAATTGGGCATTTGTAACTGTTTTAGCAGCAGACATTGCCGACATTGGTATTTCTGTGAGGGGAATTTTTCTGACTATTCCGCCTAAATTTTGGGCAATTAATATCCTTTTTGGTGCGGTTAAAGATTGAGCTTGTACATTACTAGGAAATATGGAGGATGCACAAACAGCAATTCCTGTGAGGATGAATAGTTTTAGATACATCTTTGGGTAAAACCTCATTTTTTTAGTAGTTGTATTTTAGAGGAAAATGAGCAGCCTTGTTTTTATCTTTTTGTAGGAAGCGATCGCCTTCAACTAATATTATTTATAATAATAGATAATAGGCGATCATCCTATATACCAGTTTATTATCTAAACTTGGCAAAGAATCAACCCAAACCATCCTTTTTCATCTGTCCAAGTTTTCACAGTATTCAATCCTTTACTCTGCAATTGTTTTTCCATAGTTGTTAAATCAAACTTCCGAGAAATTTCTGTTAAGATACTTTCTCCTGCTTCAAAGTAAACTTTCAAATCTAATGCTTCCAAAGTTACCGAATGGCTATTTTGACAATGTAAATACATTTCAATTTGATTATCAACCTCGTTATAAATCGCTTGATGTTTAAACAAATTGATATCAAAATCACCTTGAAAACGCCAATTCAAATGAGAAAGCATATTCAAATTAAAAGCAGCAGTTACACCTTGACTATCGTTATAAGCTGCTTCTAAAATATCCTTGGGTTTTTGTAAATCAATCCCCAATAAAAAGTAATCACCAGTTTGTAAAGTGCGAGAAATTTGAGTTAAAAAACCATCACATTCTTCCTGATTAAAATTCCCTAGAGAACTTCCCAAGAAAAACAACATCCGCGACTGTAAATAATTAGATTCCAAATGAACTAACGCTTGTTCATAAGTTCCCAATAAACCATGAATCGCAATATCAGGATATTTTTCCTGTAACTGTAAAACGCTAGTTTTGAGAATCCCCCCACTCACGTCAATGGGAAGATATCTACAAGAATCAGCAATTTTTTGATAAGCAGTTAATAACGCTTGAGTTTTAGTAGAACTACCACTTCCTAACTCTATCAACTCACAACAATTGGTAATTGCCGCAATTTCATCCGCATATTGATTTAAAATCCATGCTTCCGTGCGAGTCGGATAATATTCTGGT
Organism: Anabaena sp. UHCC 0451; assembly: GCF_034931405.1. Classification (NCBI taxonomy): domain Bacteria; kingdom Bacillati; phylum Cyanobacteriota; class Cyanophyceae; order Nostocales; family Nostocaceae; genus Anabaena; species Anabaena sp. UHCC 0451. Next base: position 1,263 of record NZ_JAYGHA010000030.1, read on the forward strand.
AACTCACAAATTTTTTCAAATAATAGAGAACCAGGATCATCATAAAAATATTTAGGAGATAAAGTTTTGGGATTTTGACTTAATCCCTTAATTACATCTTTTCCATCATCTTTCAATTCTTGATAATGGTGATCTAAAACTGTTAAAGGTTGAGTAATCATCTTTTTAATCCTCTGTAGTTAACTCTGCGTAATAAAAAAGTATTTAATTAATCCAAACTTTCAGCAATTCTAAAACCAACGTGCTGATAGAAAAACGGACGAAACCAGTTACGATAACATGGTAAAGCCATTGTACCATTTGTTGCCCAAGAACCTCCTAACATCATCTGATGTTTATTATCAAAAAATGGCGCTGATTGTTCTTCATACAGATGATGGGTTTTAAATCCAGGTAAGGGGTAAAATGTACTAGATAACCATTCCCAAACATTACCACGTAAATCAGAAAGTCCAGATTTTTGATTATTTGCAAACATTCCCACAGGAGAAGGAGAAATAAATGAAATATTCAGATTATAGTTATTTTCTAAACTAGAATCTTCAGATATTTCTTGAGAGAATATTAAGGCTTGATTCCATTCTGCTTCTGTCATTAAACGAGTATTACCACCCTTCCAACGACAGTAAGCAATTGCTTCATAATAATTGACTTCCGCAGGCCAATCTAAAGGTAAATCTAGCTCATCAAATACTGCACGATAACGGTATTTACCATTATTTTCTAATATCCAAAATTTGGGATGTTGCACATTATATAATTCTTTCCAACTCCAAGATTCCAGATTCCAATAATCTGGATTTTCGTAACCACCAGCTTTGACAAACTCTAAAAATTCGCCATTAGTGATTAAATTCTCACTGGCTAAAAATGGTTTAACTTCAACTTCTAAACTACCATATTCACTATCCCAACCGAAAGTTAAATCATCATCTTTTTTACCTAATTTCACCACACCACCGGGAATTTTTCGCATTTTATTATCAGGAATTTTCCCATTTGTAGGTGCATAATGCCAATTTTCAGGACGTTGTAATTTATCCACAGGTAATTGACGCAGCAGCATAGATGAGGTTTCAAAATGTATGCAACTATGTTCAATTCCCATTAATAAAGCCCACATAGGATGTTCTTGATTAATAGGTAGGTTTAAAGGGGTATTTTTGATGACTTTGGTAATTTCGGCTTTGGCTTTTTCTCGGTATTCCCAAACTTGGGAAACATCAGGCCAGTTTATATCTTTTGTTGCATTTTCTAGTTCATCTGGTGTTTCTGGATCAACCCCTAATTCAAATAATATTTCAAATTGGGAATTAATGCGATTTTCTAATAAACCAACCCGAATTAATTTGTTGATATAAAAAACTGCGGAATGTCCAAGATAGAAAATTAATTTGTTTCTTAAAGAATCAGGATTGAGATAAAATGTGTCTGATGAAATTAAACTGTGAAAAAGCGTTTCTTCTAAATTCCAGGAATTTTCAAAATAATTCTGTAGAGTTTCCTGACTACAATTATCCAGTTTGGGAACTTGGGTAAATGCAAGTTTAGCAGTTTTAGTTTTGGGTTTAGAAATTGTTTGCATGGACTTAAATTAAATTCTGCAAGATGGATATCTACCGACAAGCAGTATATCTCTGAGCATTTTTATGTCTTTTATCTAAATAACGTATTATGGGACACTTTTTTTACTTTTAACCAAAATTTAACTATTTTGGCATTTATTCTCCAAAAAAGTTAAGATATATATTGATATGATAATTTATTTAATAATTTATTTAGAGTTAATTTTTTGATTTTTACGACTAGATGATATGATGTGGGCTAATTAAATTAATGGGCGATCACTTCAATGGGCGATCACTGTTTTTTGTAAATAATCAGGAAAAAATTCATGCGATACCGATTTCATGCTATAGCTCTTGCTAGTGTAGTATGTGTATTTACATTATGGGGTACACCAGCAAGAACAGAGGAAAAAGCTCCAGATGAAACAAAAACTGAGAAAGTTCAACCTCCTTCTGGAGATCCCAAATTTGCAGTTACAACTCAAGATCCTACTGTGCCGGTTGACGAACTGCAATTATTACTAAAGCCATTAACTTTAGACGAACTGCAAAACGAATCAGCAGCTTGGTTGATTTTACTAAAAGATAAAGTTCAAAAAATCAGTAATGCAGAAATAGCTATTAAACGGCAAAATCAAAGTATTAATAAACAGAAAGAAGCATCTGATTCCTTAGATAAATCCCAAGAAGCTCTCAAAGCAGCAGAAGAACAACTTAAGTCTGCAACTCCTGGTTCTCCAGAATATGCAGAGGCTACAAAAAAATTAGAAGAAGCCAAACAAAATCTGAAAAAAGGACAGGAATCTATTAAGGAAGCTAAGGAAGCTAAAAAAGATATTCAAAAGGATGATACTTTAAAAGAAGCCATAGATAAAGCTAAAGAAACAGGAGAATTAGATAAAGCTAAAGAAGCATTAGATCAAGCCAAGAAACAACGAGAAGAATTAACTGCTGGTTCATCTGCTTATGATGATGCTACAAAAAAGATTGATAAATTAGAGGCAGCAATCAAAACTTTTGAAGAAGCCCAAAGCAAACAAAAAGAAAGTGTACCAGATTCTCCAGAATTTAAAGAAGCAACTAAAAAGTTAGATGCAGCCCAAAAATCTCTCCAAGAAATACGAGAAGAAATTGAAGGAATTAAAAAACCAGATGCTACTAAAAAATCTTCTCAAGAATTAAATAAAGCTGCAACGGCTTTAGATAACACGAAAATAGAAGGTGATGGAACAACAAAAGTTGCAGGATCAGTTGATACGGTTAAAGATAAAGAAAGTCTGCAAAATAAGGGAAATAAAATTGAAAAAGCCGCAGAACAATTAGATAAAAATGCAGAAGCAGAAGCGAAATTAAAAAATCAACTTGTGGCTAATGTTACAGAATTACAATCAGAAAGAACAGCTATAGTTGATAGATTCAAAGTTGTGCTGGCAGAGTTAGAACGCAAAGGTGGAGATCCTAAAGCTTATCAACAATATATCGAAGCCATCAGCATAGTTGCAGTTGACTTAAAAGACGCTGAAGGTGCGGGAGTTCGGTTGATAAGTTGGGTAAAATCAGGAGAAGGCGGTGTGCGTTGGGCAATCAATATTGGTAAGTTTGTAGGTATTGTTGCTGTTTCTGTAGTTGTTTCTCAGGTACTAGGAAATGTAATTAATAAATCTCTGAAACAGTTTGACGGTGGCTCAGAACTATTACGTCAGTTTATTGTCATGGTTGTCAAGCGTGGCGGTATTGTTGTCGGTGTTTTGTTAGCGTTAACAGCACTAGAAGTCAGCCTTGGTCCAATTTTAGCCTTGCTTGGGGGTGCGAGTTTCGTCTTAGCTTTTGCCCTGCAAAGCAATTTGGGTAATTTTGCCAGTGGTTTGATGATTATGTTTAATAAACCCTTTGATATTGGTGATGAAGTCAAACTTGATGGTATTTGGGGTTATGTTGATTCTATCTCTCTAGCCAGCACTAAAATTAAAGGTTTTGCAGGGCAGATGTATTTAATACCCAATAATAATGTTTGGGGGGGAATGATCGAAAATCTTACTCATACAGAAATCCGTAAAGTATGTATTTGGTTGCGAATTGGTATGAATGAAGATTTAGTAAAAGTGCAAAAATTGCTAGTGGAAATCATTAAATCACATCCGAAAATTCTCCAAGATCCTCAACCTGGTAAATTTCTCTGGTCTGTGGAAGAATATTATTTTTCTATTGGTGTGAGTGGTTGGACTAAAACCGATGATTTTTGGGGAGTTCATGAAGATGTTATCCAAATGATTCAAGAACGTTTTAAACAAGAAAATATCCCAATGTCAGCCACTCCTGGACGTAATCTTTATTTACCACAAACTACAAGTCAAATCCCTCATTCTGTTGTAGAAATGTTAAACCCTTCTATTCCTGAATAAATATTTGATCACTAGAAGATCAATATTTATTGGGATTTTTCCGTAGATTAATGAAGATTTATAGTATTTTTGTACTAGTTCTTCATTAATTTTACCTAAACTCTTCTATTTCTATGCTCTAGTTTATTAGTTCGTAAGGGTACAACCTCAGCTTCGCTACTTTCTCTGGCTACCCTAATTAATAATCCAGCAGCCACTAAACTAGCAATCATGGAATTACCACCATAACTAAACATGGGTAAGGGTAAACCTGTAGTTGGCAAAGCCCCCGTAGCCACACCAATATGTAATAACGATTGTCCAATCATCACAACAGTAATACCAATTGCTACTAATCTATGGATGATATTTTTGGCCTTCATGGCGACAATGAAACCTAAAGTAGTGAACATTGCTAAGATTAGCAACAGTAATATACTCCCCACAAAACCAAATTCTTCCGCGAAAACTGCAAAGATAAAATCAGTATCTTGAATGGGGAGATAAAATAGTTTTTGTTGAGAAAGTCCAAAACCTACACCCCAAGTTTGACCTGAACCTACAGCTAGTAAACTTTGTACTAACTGATAGCCATCTCCTGTAGCATCAGCCCAAGGATTGAGAAAAGACATCACCCGTCGGCGTTGATATTCTTTAATACTAATGCTCAGTAGTGCTAATAAAACTCCACCAATAGCTGTTCCTCCCAAGTATTTGTATGGCAGTCCAGCCGCTAGTGCGATTAACCAAATTGTCATCCCACAAAGTGCCGTTGTACTTAAATTAGGTTGGGCGAGAATTCCTAATAGTACCAGACCAAATACAGCCAACCAAGAAATACGAATCTCCCAATTTAATCTTTCCCAATTACCAAAAAGTCTGGCACTTTGTAATACTAAAAAGGGTTTAATTAATTCCGATGGTTGAATAGGAATAGGCCCTAAAGCTATCCATCGGGCTGCATCAAAAGCTTTCTTTCCTAAGCCGGGAATGAGAGTGACGAAAATTAACAATAAAAACAGTATTAAAAACCAATGAGATACTCCTAAAATTTTCCGTAGAGGAAGATTGACAATGATGTTGAATAGTATGAGTGAAACTAATACCCAAATAATTTGACGCTTGAAATAATACATTCCATCACCCTGACGATCCTCCGCAACAACATAGGATGCAGAAAAAAGTACAACTAAGCCGACAAACAGCCATAATAAGGTTAACCAGCGTAATAACCGCGCTTCTAAAGCCCAGCTAGAAACAGAATTATCAAAAATTGGAATTAATTGGCGTAAATTCACGGTATGTTACAAGAGTAGGAACATGAAATTATTTTAGGTTTTGAGGCTGCATTTAGTTTAAGATAATCAGCAAAGTTGCGATCGCCTCCTCTACATTCAGTATCTAATCACCTTGATCTTAAAAATGACATTTAAAGCTTGGGGAGAATCTGGGCGAGATTTTCACAAATATCTGAAACTCCCGCATCTCAAACAGCATCTACTAAATCCTTACATCTGGACTGCCCTATTCTCCATGGGATTATGGCAAATAGGCGCTTGGACTACCCTAGAATTACTAGGATTTAATATACTGTTCAATACCCGCAACTATTTACCTCATGCTACTTGGGATCAACGTATTGCTGTGATTGCTATTGATGATATAACTTTACGTGAATATGGGCAATTTCCTCTGTCACGCGATCGCTATACTCAATTATTAGAAACTCTCGCCGCTTCCTCACCCGCAGCCATCGGCTTTGATATTCTCTTTACTGAACCGACTAATAATGATGTCGCACTAGCTGAAGCAATGGAAATTAATGGTCAGGTAGTCCTAGCCATTGCCCCCAGCTTACAGCAACAAACCCTGCGTCCAGTCCCCGATTTAGATAATGTCACCGCTAAAGGTCACATTGTTAGCAATGCCGATATAGATGGAGTTACCCGTCAATCCTACCTCTACATCAATCAATTTCCCTCCTTGAGCATTCAGTTAGTTACAGCATACAACAATAGCTTGCAGCAAACTTTTACCCCAAATACCAACAACGCCAATAAATCCCTCGCTATGATCCCAGCTGTGCAATCAGGAGTTAAACTACAATCGGCATTGATTAACTGGATAGCACCAACTCACCAAATCCCCACCTATTCCTTTATTGATGTTATTCAGAAAAAAATAAATACAGCCAAACTCAAAAACAAAATTATTCTGGTAGGATTAACAGCTACTGGTGCAAATGACCCCTTAAAAACTCCTTTTGAGCAAACACCACCTACATCTGGTATCTATCTACACGCTGCAACTATTGATAATTTACTCAACCAGCGATTTCTGCAAAAATTACCCCAGCACCTGGAACTTCTATTATTATTCAGCATTGGCATCGCTACGAGTTTGATACTAATTCCTGGAAAATTATCCCAACGCACTCTGCTGCTAGGATTATTACCTCTGACTTGGTTTAGTTTATCAGTCCTAGCCCTAGCAATTTTTAATCTCTGGTTGCCTACAGTTGCTCCCATCGGGACTATTTTCTTAGCTGCTTTAAGTGTGCAGTGGCAGGAACAAAAAGAAAAACAACAATTGATGAATTTGTTTGCTCGTCACGTTTCCCAAGAAACAGCAGACTTAATCTGGAATCATCGCACCGAAATTTTCCAAAACGGTGAGCTAGACGCACAGGAAATGGTAGCAACGGTATTGTTTAGCGACATCCGCAGTTTTACCACTATTTCTGAAGGTATGAAACCACGAGATTTACTAAACTGGTTAAATTCCTATCTGGGTGCTATGGCTGATTGCGTTCAAGAACATCATGGCGTTATTGATAAATACATTGGTGATGCTGTCATGGCTGTTTTTGGTATTCCTTTTCCCCACACCCAATCAGAGGAAATTCAACAAGATGCCATTGCTGCCGTCTCTGCGGCAATCTCTATGCAGAAAAGATTAATATCATTAAATCAAGAATTAGACAGTTTAGGTAAACCTAAAATTAATATCGGTATTGGCATTCATACAGGTTTATTAGTCGCTGGTAGCATTGGCGGCTCTCAACGATTAAATTATTCTGTATTGGGAGATGCTGTTAATATTGCAGCGCGTTTAGAACAACTTAATAAACACGTTCAAGAGGGAAATCCTTATAGTATCTTAGTTAGTGAAACTACCTTTCAATTGATTAAACATTATTTTGATACCCAAAAAGTAGAACAGATACAGCTGCGTGGCAGGCAACAATTAACAATGATTTATTCTATTACTGGATGGAAAGATTCATTTGCACAGGCCAATTAAATTAAATAATCAAAAATGTGGTAAATAAATAAACAGCTAGTAAATCACATCTAATTGGCATATTTTTAAAATATGAAACTATTATTAACATCTGGCAGAGTTAAAAGTCTTTCTGTCTCTAGATTTTATCATCAGTTGCTATCACAATTCTTTTTCAATCACAATACCTTGTCCATTTTCTGCTTTGTTGGGTTAAGCGACAGCGCAACCCAACGCATTTGTTGGGTTTCATGCTTCAACCCAACCTACAAATCAAGGCTTTTCCAATTTGAACAAGGTATTGAATCAGAGAAAATAATGATCATTTGGTGAGTATAGTGAATAGATATCTGATTACAGGCATAATCACAGCTATAGTTTGGGAAGCTCTATCATCTCAGGCTTGGACTCAGCTACCTCCTTGCAGTTCACCAGGATTGCCCATAGTTACACAATCCATGAATAATGTCCGTCAAAGCAATGCGATTGTCATTGGCAAGGTATCAGAACGTCCTTATATAGTTGTTGTTCCTGGTAATTCAAATCAATTATTAAACTTGGTGCGGAGCTATGTTGCTGACGCATTTTTAGCACAGCACAGGCTTGGTGCTTATGTCTATGTTGGAGGATATGCAAATCGGTTTCAAGCGGAATGCTGGTCTTATTTGTTAAAATCCCACGGACTAGATGCGCGAGTTGTCTATTTTCGTTAAAAGTTAAGCATTAACAGGGGTGTTATCTATGAAAAATTGGTGGGTTTGTCACTTTATTTTTGTTCTAGTAGGTTTAATCACTACTGTTCATGCCTCCTCCGCAGATCCACTAAGGGTAAAAATCAATCGCTACTTAGAGGTACGTCGTCCCATTGGACAAGTGATATATTCCAGCAAACAGAAATCTCAACCAGCTAACAGCGGAATGCGCTTGCAATCAGTTGGGGATACAATCACGACTAAACAAGGTGCTAGTGCAGTTTTAGCAATGGATATAGGTACTGGCTTTATTAATATTGCTGAAAATACAATTGTCACTGTTAATAAACTTGAGGTAGGACCAGGAGGTCAAAGAATTACACAACTTCAAGTTAAATCAGGCCAAGTCCGTCTGCAAATTCGCCGATTAACTCATGATACATCCCGTGTAGAAATTAGCACTCCTGCTGGTGTGGCTGGGGTACGGGGGACTGAGTTTGGTGTGAGTGTCCAGGATAACGGCAAAACGGGAGTTGGTACTCAAAAGGGTAGTGTCGCTACTACTGCTCAAGGACAAACAGTGTTAGTAAATGCTGGTTTCCAAAATCTGACTATTCCCGGAGAACCACCTTCGGTTGCTGTTCCTTTACGAGAAGATACTCGTTTAAACATCCTGCAACTTTTAGCTAATAACAACCAAGTAAAAATTGTTGGTACTGTTGATCCGGTGAATCTGTTGATGATATCTCAACAACGCCTAAACATTGATCCTCGTGGCAGATTTGATATTACTGTTCCTTTACCCCAAAATCGCAAAGTAGAAGCTGTGGTGATCACTCCTTTGGGTACAAAGCAATTGTATCAATTAGCAGTTCCTTAATTGAGTTTAGTTGTTAGGTTTGATGATTGGCGATCGCGCTCATCATGGATACTTGCAGCAATACCTACACTTTGAGAAATTTGCTAGTATTAACAATAAAGTTATTGTTCACAGGAATGAGAATATGAATCCATCATTAAGTGAAAAACCTACTATTATTCGTACTGAGCGGGGACTAACTATTACTGGTACACGCATCACTATTTATGATGTCATGGACTTGGTGAAAGCTCAGTATCCACCAAAATTAATCCGAGATAAATTCCATCTTACAGATCATCAAATAAATACAGCTTTATCCTACATTGAGAAACATCAGACTCAGGTAGAACTTGAGTATCAAGAAGTATTGCAAACTAGAGAAGAAATTCATCAATACTGGGAAGAAAGAAACCATAAACATTTTGCCCAAATTGCAGCCAAACCGCGCCAGCCTGAAAAAGAAGCTCTTTGGGCTAAACTGGAGGAGCAAAAAGCACAACGCGCCTCAGTAAAGTTATGATATTTTTGGTTGACTACAATCTTGATGGATATGCCCTTCTTCTCCTGGGTATCTTAGCAAAACGCGGTTGGCTGGAGTTAATATCTATTCGTTTTGTAACCTTTAGAGAAGTTGAATTATCTATGGATACTAGCGATAGAATTATTTGGCATTATGCTCAAGCAAACCAAATGATGATCCTCACAGCCAATCGCAATATGAAAGGTGAAGACTCTCTTGAACAAGTCATGCGTGAAGAGAATACACCAATTTCTTTTCCTGTGATTACAATCGGTAATCTGGCTCGAATGGATGAGTATGATTATAGAGAACAATGTGCTGATCGTCTCGTTGAGATTGTATTAGATATTGATAATTATTTGGGAGTAGGTCGGCTTTTTGTTCCCTAAAGCGATCGCTCATCATGGATACTTGAATTTACTATCAAAACTGGCATAATTAATAAACCCAGTTGCTTAAAAATTCTACTTGTCCCTGCATATCTTCCGCTGATTTGGTATTAATCAATCGCAAAACCCCGCGCATTAATTCACCAATTCCATATCGTTGTTGTGGTGCTAAAATTATGCCCGCATGAGACAACCCTTGTTCCAGTAAAGTCGTATGAATCTGGTAAAAGTCTCTGGCGTTAAAACTAAATATAACTCGGTTGTTTTCCTTAGCCCAAGTTAGCTGTTCTGGATCGGATTTGTACAACATTCCCACATCTGCAACTGTTAATACATCTACATTGCGGGAACGCAAAGCTTGAACAAAATCTTCATCCATAGAATCTTCATCAATATAAAGCTGGATCTTATTCATCTTCTTTTTTATCTTTCTGGCTGTGTAAAGTTGCCAAACTCCAGTATTCAGCCTCTGCTTGTGCTAACTCATTTTCTATCTGATCACGGTTAGCGTGGTAGTAAGCTAAAGCTGCATAAACTTGGGCAAGGTTTAGGTGACTGATTCGACGGGTAATTTCTTCAGCATTTGCACCTTGTTTGTAAAGCACAACTACCCGACTTACAGAGGTTCTAGTCCCTGCAATCATGGGACGACCATTACCCACATCAGGAGAACAAGTTATTAATGTACCAATGTTAGTAGCAGTTAACATAGTTGAGAGAATTTTTAGCTTGTTTTACTTTAGTCTATCATGAGTGTAAGTATAGCTCATAATAGATAATTGAGGTAATACCTAAATTTCTGGCAATTTGCTATTATTAAAAATAACTAGTTACAATGTACTTTATATGTTCTAGTATTACGCTGTTCTTTAGGAAAATCAAGATATGCAAGACAGAGATTTAGGACCATTAGGAGAAAATAAATTTGAAGGATTGTGTCTTGAGGTTGGAGGATTGACAGTTCATAAATCCCAATCTCAAATGGATAGAACAGGATGGGATTTCTTTATAGAATTTCCGTGGAAGCAGGATAATCTTTCTCCTCAAGATATATTTCCAGCACCATTAGAGTGCAAAATTCAAGTGAAATCAACGGATAAGCAAAGGAAACGAGAATCAATCACTCTATCTAATTTACATAGACTTATTAAGGCAAAAATACCAACTTTTTATTGCTTTATTGAATTTGATGGAAAACCTGAACCGCAAGCTATCTATTTAGTTCATGTCGGAAAGGAGATAATTGAGAAAACTTTAAAGAGAATTAGAGAGCTAGAAAATGAAGGGAAGGGGGATCAGCTAAATAAGAAACACCTTTATATAAGTTATGGAGATGCTGATCGTTTGGCAGATATAACTGGAAAAAGTTTGAAAAGTGAAATTGAGAAACATATTCCAGAGGGTATGGAAAAGTATATTGAGAATAAAAATCAGCTATTAAAAACTCTCGGATTTGAAGATGGTAGATATCAGTTCAATTTCACTTTAGCTAGTGATGATCCTATTAGAGATATTTTAGATTTGTCTTTAGGAATTCGCAAAGAACTTGATCTAGGTAACTCAACTATCCATGATAAAAGATTTGGAATTTTGTCTAAAACTCCTTACATAGAGCGAAATGGAGGAATTTTATCCCTTCAAAGCGAACCACTAGAAGCAGAATTAAAATTCAAAGAGTATCAATTCTCTCCGGGCATATCTTTTCCTGCGAAATTATATATCTCTCCCTTTAATGAATTCATTCCAAAAGAACGTATAAAACTTAGAGTAGAATCTAGGTTTTTTGAATTTATTATTGAATCAAATCAAAACATAAATTTTTCGATTCGCTCTTACGCCGAAGGTAGTTCCCTGAAGGAATTAAAAAACTTTCTTCAGGTTATGACTATACTTGAAAAATCATCCAGTCCCATTATAGTAGAAATGAAGTCTGAGATTTCAAGTTCATACCCTACTTTGAGTTTTAGTTTAGAAGATTTGCCTCAGTCGTTATTTGATCCAAGCATTTTTAATGACCCAGCATATAACTGGAGTAGAGTTCATGAGCTTGCAGAAATGGCTATAGAAATATGCAGAAAAATGGATATTCCAGAGAATGAAGTGCTGATCAATATTGAAGAATTGATAAGAAGTTTTAGGAAATCTGATAATATCCAATTACTCTATCAAGCACTATCTGGAAATGTTGAATCAGTAAATCTTCTCTTTTCAGTTGAACCACCAGGGTATCAACATGGTGCTAAGGCGGCAATTATTTTTTTTGTAACTCTCTATATTGGAAATTATATTATTGGTTGTTGTTTAGCACTTGTTGGCTCTCTATCTATACTGGGTGAACAACCTAGTTTGGCTGGTGAGAAGTCTCTTATAGGACGACAGTTTATAGGCACAGATGAAACTATTCTCACCCAAGAATTAGTTGATATGGGTTTGAATGAATTAGTAGAAGAGTTACAAAATGAAGAACTAGCATTTATTCATATAAAGAAGTAGAAAAAATCAATGCCCAGAAAAATTTGGGAGCTAAAAGCCGAGATAGCACGTAAAGGGTTTGTGTATCTACCAAAGCGTGGGAAAGGCAGTCATGAGAGATGGAAACATCCTTTACTGAGGAAAACATTAACAATTCCAGGTAAAGATGGAGATGATGTTCCACCATACCTAGAAAAGCAATTAGCAAAGTTATTAACTGAACTGGAAGAATTAGGAGAGGAGCAAAATTAATGAGTCAATACAGTATGATTATTCAATGGTCAAAGGAAGACCAACTTTTCCTAGTTACAATTCCCGAATTTAGCCATCTTGTGATCATGCCTTGTACTCACGGAAAAACTCGTGACGAAGCAATTAAAAATGGGGAAGAAGTAATTGAAATGTACCTAGAAGCTTGGGAAGCAGAAGGTGAATCAATCCCTGAACCTAACACATTGCAAATTGCATCTTAAGTAAAATCTTTGTGATTACGAGTAACAACTGTAGCGCCAATAGATAAAGCGATCGCCCCAATCCTCATATCTTTTTGTAGACGATTTTTTCGTAGGGGTGGATTATCTTTTAATAATTGTTTGAGACAATGATCCGCTTCTTCTGGTGTAAAGGGGCGAGTATGAATTTAGACTTTTCAAACACCCTCTTAGATAAAAAGGAATGAGAAAGCTTATGCAAATTCTACAAACTAAACGAAGATTTAGCTTGGTTAGAGTCATGGCTAAACTTCCTCATACCTCACTGCAATTGCTATGACTTTTTTAGTTATCCAATTTCACCCAATCAAAATAACTTTTCCTGTCACCTACTGTAGCTTCTTTTCTAGCCATTGAATCACTTGATGAGCAAGGTGAGTACCATCTAGGCGATCAATTTCCCGGATTCCCGTCGGACTGGTGACATTGACTTCTGTGAGGTAGCCACCAATCACGTCAATACCGACAAAAATCAAGCCATCCTGACGCAGTTTATCGGCTAATAAAGCGCAAATTTCCTGCTCTCTGGGGGTAATCTCCGTTTTCGCAACTGTACCGCCTGTAGCCATATTATTACGAAAATCACTGCCACTAGAAAGGCGATTGAGCGCCCCAATGGGTTCGCCATTGAGCAAAATAATCCGCTTATCTCCCTCTTTTGCAGCTGGTAAATAGTTTTGTACCATCACGGGTACTCGACCTTGGAGGGTGCTTAGTTCGACTATAGAGTTAAAATTGCGATCGCCTGATTGCAAAAATAAAATCCCCTCCCCAGCTTTGTTACCCAATGGTTTAAGAACTGTTGCACCCTTAGCTTCCACAAATTCACGGATAACTTGTTTATCAGCACTAACAATTGTTTCCGGGATGGCTTGGGTAAATTGCAGGGCATACATTTTTTCATTTGCCCCTCTAATTCCACTAGGATTGTTAATCACCAGGGTTTTATTCTGGTCAATGTAATCCAAAATGTAGGTAGCATAGAGGTAGGAATCGTTAACTGGTGGATCTGTCCGCATAAAAACAGCATCCATTGATTCCAAAGCAGTTAAGACGCTAGAACCTAACTTATACCAAGGATTTGCCGCTACCCAACTTCCCTTCACCAACTCCACTGGGACAAGTTCTATCTGCTGTAGCACAGCCCAAGCTTTGCTATTCACAACATTCAGTAGATTGGCCTGAGTTATCCAAACCTCATGACCAAGAATTTGCGCTGCTTCTATAAGCGCCACACTTGTATCATGGCATGGGTCAAGCTGATGGATGGGATCAATAATAAAGGCCAGTTTCACCCTTTCTACCTCAATCAAGAATTTAGTTGTTAGTTTTGAACAGCATGAACACAGTTTCTGTCATTTGTAGTCGGTGGTTTAGCACCAGTGGGGCAATTACAAGAGGAGAGGGTACTCTTAACAGGAACTCTATGGAGCTTTAGCTAAACTTTATTACCAGCAAGAAGTTCATCCAGGTTGCCTTTCCGGTCTAAAGCGTAAATATCATCACAACCACCAATGTGATCATCATTGATAAAAATTTGGGGTACAGAACGTCTGCCATTTGCTCTTTGGGCCATTTTATTTCTTGCTACTTCGTCTCCATCAATACTGTATTCTAAAAAGTCAACACCTTTGTTTAACAGTAGGGTTTTGGCACGGATACAAAATGGGCAGGTACTCCAAGTGTAAATTTCTACTTTTGCAGTCATAACATCCTCAATTTGAGCAAATACTTTTCAATTTTAGACCTTTGCTACTGAAAATTATAAAAGGTAGCTTCTCTCCCATTTTTGGACAAAACGGTTGAAAGCTACCCTGTTTAGCTGTTACTGCCTCGTTTTCGGTGTGGGAATATCAATCACAGTCTACGGCATATTGAATCAAATGAGACAAACGCTGCCGGAGAGTCTCTAAGCCTAAACGCTGACTAGCTGATATAAACACAGCTAGAGGGAATTCTTCTCGCGCTAAAGCTAAAGCTTCGCTATCGACTTGATCAATTTTGTTAAATACAACTAACGCAGGACCGGGAGTGATAGGCATTTGCGCGAGAATATCTCGAACTGAACGAATGTGATTTAACCAGGCAGGATGAGACAAGTCTACTAAATGCAGTAGGGCATCTGCTTCGGTGACTTCCTCCAAAGTGGCACGAAAAGCATCCATTAAGGAGGCTGGTAATTCATGAATGAACCCTACCGTATCTGTAAGTAAGGTTTCCTGTAGTTCGTTTGTATCCGCATGAGGAATAATCAGACGGCGTGTAGTAGGGTCAAGGGTAGCAAAAAGTTGGTCGGCTGTGTAAACTTCGGAGTTAGTGAGAGCGTTAAGCAAGGTAGACTTGCCAGCGTTGGTATAACCCACTAAAGCGACTGAAGGAACTTCTCGATGTTGTCGTCGTTGACGCAAACGACAACGATGAGCTTGCAACTGGTTAACTTCTTGTTGCAGTCGGGAAATGCGCCTTTGAATAGCCCGACGTTCTGTTTCTAGTTTGGTTTCACCAGGTCCACGTGTACCTATACCACCCCCTAGTCGGGACATGGATTTACCTCGTCCGGTGAGTCGTGGCAGTAGATATTCTAACTGCGCTAGTTCGACTTGTAATTTACCAGCACCAGATTGAGCGCGTTGGGCAAAGATATCCAAGATCACTTCTGTACGGTCAACAACTCTGACACCAATTTGCGCTTCTAGGTTGCGGACTTGGGCTGGTGAAAGGTCGCGGTCAAATACTACAAGATTAGCTCCCAAAGTTTGGGCGGTGAGGGCGACTTCTTGGACTTTACCTTCACCAATTACGGTTTGGGGATGGATACGCGATCGCTTTTGTTGTAGTGTTTGTAAGACATCTCCTCCAGCCGTATCGACTAACATTGCTAATTCGGTGATGGTGTCTTGGAATTGTTGGAGACTCATCCCATCGGTGAGCATCCCCACTATTACCACCCGATCATGGTCAGCATCTACTTCCTGAGCGATATATTCCCGCCGGAATTCTGCTTCTAGACTTTCCACTAAGTCCAGAAAATCCTGGTCAGCGATCGCATCCAAACTCATAGGCGGCGACACGCTGGAATATAAAGCTGAGTCTGAGGTACTAATTCCTGATGACTGAGTTAAAACTAACTGTTTGCTGTTAGATGCCAAATGCGCTAAATAGGCTTCTTTGACATACCCAGTTGCACCACCACCCCGGCGGGTAAATCCTGTGCCGGTAATATTCAGAACTACCAAAGCATCTAACCGCTGTAGCGCCATTGCTGTCAATGCCGCTTCATTTGGTGGTTCGGTCTTGAGATGGGTTGCTATACAGCGAATACCACTCAGACGGTCTGCACCGTAACGGGGTAGTTCTAATGGTGGAATTTGGGTTTGACGCGGAGTGCCTACCCCCACCCGGATCACTTGTCCGCGACGGTTGAGGTAGGCACATACAGGTTGATTTAATTCCGTGCTAATTGCTGCCAGACGTTGGGCGAACTCCGGTGTTGTTATGCGATCGCCCGATATACGCTGGTGGTACAGCCGCTGTAGTTGCTTTAGCTGGCTGGACTTTAAACCTTGGAGATTTCCGAAGATAGTCTCTATAGGCGTTTATGACCAGTTAACTGGCCCCCCCAATTATTCTATATTTTTATTTTAACCTATGCTATCGCAATACTTAGCACTTAATTAAGTAAAGGGTCAGGAGAAAAGAGAAATTTGTGACTTTGACCCCAAACTACTGACTGATTCCTCCATGTCTAAATCTGGGACTGTTGTTAAATTCAATACATTTGATGATTTCCAATCAAAAAAATCCTGGGCGCGATGGATAAAATAATCAATTAAAAAGGGTCGCCCCACAAAAACAAAAGTAATGGGAATATTATCTCTAAAACTTTCTCGCAGTTTATTTAAGTGGTCTAAAATTGACGGAACACCGCATAAATCATGAGCATGGGTTTCTGTAACTTCGCCAAACTTGTCCTTTTCATACTTATAGAGCGAATATTCTAACCCTTTAATAAATAAGATATCAAACTGCTTATTTATATAGAGGTTTAAAACTCGATCATATAAAGTATTAACTGGCTCAACTAAACGCAAAATATCCAGTTTTTTATCTGGTAGATCATGGATAATCCGAGAAAACACTTTCTCCGCTTCTAGAGATGTACATTCCACAAACAACAAACCAAACTCATTTTTATTTTTGCGTTTTAGGGCGTTTATCAAAGTTTGATATTCTTCGTATCCTTCAGGGGGTACGTCTTGATCCCAGTCACTAAAATCTAAATTCATGGAAGATTTTCTACAGCTTCTTTAAATTCCTGAATACCTTGAATCAGTGGGTGAATATCATACCAACGCTGCATCTCCCCTTCCTCATCCAAATAGCGGTATTCTAACAGGCAGCGATTAAACATCAAATTGCGGTACTGATCATCGTTGATGATACGCTTAGAATGGGAGACTTCTGCCAGCAATGTCCATTGATGGTTTTCTACAGCGCGGCGGTAGGTATCTCTAGCTTGAGTAATGGCGCGTCGAACTGCTCTTTCGGAAATTGGTAAATCTTGAGTGCGTCCAATAGCATCCTGAGTCAACAATAGCAGATTTCTGACGTGACCTCCACTCATTAAACAAAGTCGTTCTAGGGTTTCTGCACTGTCAAATATCGCTGTTTCTAGAGGTTTATCAGGCGCAAACTGCTTAATTCGCCGGGAAATCACCTCTTTGACTTTTTTGATTCCAGGTTGATAAATTTCGCCTGTGGGAGTGCGAACCATCACCATTGGTAAAATTTGGGGATCACCATATATATCTCGCAGGTCTGTAGCCCTGGTAGAATAGACCATAGCAATGGGTACAGTGTAAATTAAATGGCAATCTAAAGCTTTAAGTTGTTCACAGCGGTCTAAAAAAACCTCTTCATAATTGGTGCGATCGCCATCTTTGACCAGCACCATTCTGTCCAGGTTATCAACAATTACCGCTAGTTGATTACAGTTGGCAGGTAGGCGCTTTTTTACATCAGCAATAAACTCATTTAAAACCTTAATTAAAGTCACTGTATGGGGATTGACTTTTTCTCTGATTTGTTGGCGTAATTCAGGAACAGCCCTTAAATTTGCTGTCAATTTGGCAAACTGAGAAATTTGCATTTCTACGTTCATGTCTTCGATTTGAATTTCAGTTAATGCCAAATCTTTCAAATCTTGCCAACGATCTTTGAGCCAATTTATCACTGGTTGAGGATTACCCATTGTTCGCAAATCTTTTAGTAACCTCCGAGTACAAGCCAAAAGAATATCTGTATATTGAGCATCTTCTGAATCAATATCTTCTTCATCCGCTGCAAAATAAACTACATAACATTGTCTGGCTTCCAAATATTCTTTGAGTCTGAGTAATTCTGTAGATTTACCTGCACCTCTATGTCCAGAATATAACTGACAAGTATTTTGATTTGCTAACTGAATCCGATTTCCTAACTCTTCTAAAATATCTGCGTCTCCCCGCACGTCTTGACAGTCTACATAGTTAGGATCTCCTGCGGGTAAGGGTTGGAATGGGTTAAAAGCATTGTAGAGGTTTTTGAGTAATTCAGTATTGTTGGACATAGGTAAACAACTTGGTTTATTCGGTGCTAATGATGCTAGAAATTTAGTGAAAATAAGCAATAGAAAATAGGCAATATAATTTTAATCTAATAAGTTCCAAATGTCAGATGCTCAAGATTTTAATAGTGAAAAATTTGGCAAAAAGGTATAGACAGATAGGATTAAAAAATGTTATGTTCTGCGGGCAAATTTATTCTTACAATCACTTTAGAAAATGATTTTAAAAACTATTATTTTATGTAGTTGCGTATTAAAGCTTGAAAACGTGTATCTTCCTGGATATAATAAAAATCTGGATCAGCTTTTGCCATTTTTGCAAACTCTTCCGGTTGAAGATTAATGGCTTGTTCTAAATTTTCCAGCGCCTGCTCAATATTGCCCTGAATGGCATAACAACAAGCTTTGTTATACCAAGCATATTTATCATCAGGTTTTAATTTTAATGCTTGCTCGTAAGATAGAAGAGCTTCTTCTGTGCGCCCTAAATCATCAAGTGCATTACCTCGATTGTTCCAAGCATAGTGATCATCAGGTCTAATTTTCAAAGCTTGATCATAAGATAAAATAGCTTCTTCATTTCGTCCTAACTTTCGTAGGGCAATGCCTCTATTGTACCAAGCATATTGGTCATCAGGTTTAATTTTCAGAGCTTGATCATAAGATAAAATCGCTTCTTCATACCTGCCTAAATTTCGCAGCGCGATACCTCTATTGTTCCAAGTATAGCCGTCATCCAGTTTAAATTTAAGTGATTGATCATAAGAACAAATTGCTTCTTCATTGCGGTTTAAATTCCGTAAGGCATTGCCCCGATTGTACCAAAAGTAGGGGTCATCAGATTTAATTTTCAGAGCTTGTTCATAAGATAAAATTGCTTCTTCGTTGTCTCCTAAATCCCGTAGTGCATTACCCCGGTTGTACCAAAAGTAGGGATCATCATATTTAAATTTCAGAGCTTGGTTGTAAGATGCAATTGCTGCTTCATTGTTTCCTAAATTCTTGAGTGCATTACCCCGATTGTACCAAGCAGAATAATCATCAGGTTTCAATTTTAAGGCTTGGTTGTAAGATAAAATTGCTTCTTCATTATTTCCTAAATTCAGGAGTGCGTGGCCTCGGTTGTACCAAGCATAATGATCATCAGGTTTCAATTTTAATTCTTGTTCATAGAATGTAATAGCAGTTTCATATTCATTAGCAGAATAAAGTAGATTTCCCAATTCAAATAGCAAACTAGCTTTATTACTATCAGTTTGATGTTTTTCGGTTAGCAGTTCTTGAATTTCTAAGACTTTTTCAATTTTTTCTTCAGAAGTCAGTTGTAGATATTTTTCATAATCTCCTTCTAGTAGTAGACGACGAGACTCTTCTTCAACTAATTCTGGTGTAGTTGGTAATTCATATACTCCAGAGCGCCAATCAAAAAAATCAGGAGCGCGATGGATTAAATAGTTAAGTGAAAATGAACGCAATAAAAATACAAAGCAAAATGGAAAATCATCCCTAAATCTTTCTCGTTGTTGGTTGAGATGATTTAGGATTGGTGGTACTTTTGTTAAATTGATAAACTGACCTTCTGTTATTTCACCAAAGTTTCTTTTTTCATATTTATACAGGGAATATTCCAGACCTTTAATTAATAAAATATCAATTGTTTTTTCCTGAATGTAATTAGCTACTTGCTGATATAACTTTTCCACTGGTTCTATTAAACTTAATACAGCAATTTTTTTATGCTGAATATCCTGGGGAATCTTCTGAATAAAACGATCTGATTCCACAGGAGTGCATTGTACAAAATATAAACCAAATCCTAATTTTCTTTCCAGGGCGCAGACTAAATCTTGATATATTTCTTCGGGTTCTGGGGGTAAATCATCGTCCCAGCTACTGTAATTGAGTGTCATATAGATTTCCTGGTAGATGCTTGCGGCAGAAATAAAAATCAGGCGAAAATTTGACAGTATTAATGTTTTTTATGATTTTCAACTCATCTTTAATAATTAAAATTTCGTTCATAATATTAGGTGAAAAGAACAATAAAAATTTAGACCGATTAGCTAATCAATCTCGACGAATCATTGATGACTCAAAATAGTATTATTGTTATTTCTATTATATTTTTTTCTTAACAGCATTGGTGTGAGTAGCATCACATCCAACTTTATGCAATCGTAAAAACTCCATCTATGGGAAACCTTCCAGATGACTCTGCCGCTACTGTTAATGAGAGTGACTAAATGCCTATATCTACCTGTGCTAAATAAAGATACATCGCAGGGTAAGCCGCTCTGCTATTAGCCGTTACTAGCCCCTTTAATTTATGAATTGCAACGAATTATGGTTATCTGTAATACGATATTAAAACATTAAAACCTACCCAATCTAAGTGGGAAGGAAATCATGGGGTAAGTATTCAGCTATGGCAATCGTTCATCCTCAGATCCCCGACTTCTAAAATCAATTTATCATTTATGGACACAATAAACAAAAGAAGTCGGGGATCTTATCGCCGTACGGCGTAAATCAACCAACCATTCTCAATCGCTAAAAAGCTGACGACCTAATATTTTTGACTTTTGAATGCATGACTTTTGACTTCCGCGAAGCGGTACTAGTCATCTTCTGTCATTCCAGGGTTGATTAATGTAATGTCATACTCACTAGCATCGGTTTGTCTTGAAGAATTAGTATTTTTCAGCAGGTAATAAATAGCGCGTACCTGGGGTCCAAACACAATTTCATCTTCATTTTTGAGGTCATGGGCTGGCAATTTGCGTCCATTAATCATTAAACCGTTGGCACTAGGCTTGCCTTTGGGATCACCATCGACAATGCGGTAATAATAGTTATGATGACTATTCTTGCGTGGCAGCCTGACTAATGTAGCATGGTGACGGGACACAAACTGGGATATCAAACGGATATTACAATTACGGTCTCTGCCAATAGAATAGACGGGATGTTCCAAAGGAAATTCTTTGCGGCCTTGGTCGTCTTCAATAATCAGGAGATGGTTTTCACTAAGTTCTGCGGCCATTGACAGATGGTTACTAGAATTTGTTGAAGTTTGATATAGAATAGGGTTTTGATTATGGCTTTTTACCATTGTACGAAGAATTTATTTATTTAATATTCAATTTAATAGTTTTTGAAACTATATATTATTGAATTGGACAAGTGTATATTTTCTACCATTGTAACTATATTCTACCTGATAGTAGTTAAGATTTAACTTTGAGTAAAATATCAATACCTAAGTATAGTTTAACTTAAGATGGAACTTACCGAAGTTTTTTCTTAAGAAACTATCTTGAGAGTGATAATTTTACCGTTGGTGGGCAAAGCGTCGTAATAAAATTGAGTTAGTGACAACACTCACAGAGCTAAAGGCCATAAGGGCTGCGGCGCTGGATGGGCTAAGAACAAAACCAAAGTTGGGTAATAAAACACCTGCGGCTAAGGGAATACCAATTGTATTATATGCAAAAGCCCAGAATAAATTTTGACGAATTTTTGTGAATGTGGCACGACTCAGTTGAATTGATTCGACAACATCAGTTAGAGAATCACGCATTAAGATAATTTCGGCTGTTTCCATAGCTACATCTGTTCCTGAATGTAAAGCAATGCCGACATCTGCTTGAGATAAAGCGGGAGCGTCATTAATGCCATCTCCTACCATGGCGACGATGGATTTGGAATTGGGTATGATTCCGCTGTCCCCAGTTTGCAGGGATTGAATGGCACTGGCTTTTTTGGCTGGAGGAATACCTGCCATGACATCGGTGCTATTTATGCCGAGTTGTTGGGCGATCGCACTTGCTGCTTCTAATCTATCACCACTCAGTAGGATTACGCGCAAACCCATCTGACGCAATTTGTCTACAGTTGCTTGTGCATCTGGTCTGAGAGTATCACTAACGGCAATTAATCCAGCTAAAGTATTATCAATGGCAACACTAATAACTGTTTTCCCCGCCGTTGCTAATCTTTGCGCTTGCTGTTGAGCAGTTTCACTGATAGTAATTCCGTGCCAGTTCAACCACTCCCAGTTACCTAGAAGTACGTTTTTACCTTCTACTACAGCAGATACACCCATTCCTGGCTCAGTATGAAAGTCTACTGCATGGGGAATTGATAAATTTTGTCGCTGGGCTGCTTGGTGAATTGCTTTAGCTAGGGGGTGATAAGTACCGCTTTCTACTGCTGCTGCTAGTTGGAGAAGTGACGATTCTTGTAAGTCTGTAAATAACAAACAATCTGTAACTGTGGGCTTACCTGTAGTCAGAGTGCCTGTTTTATCAAAGACTACGGTATTTAGCTGGTGGACTTTTTCTAAAACGTCACCACCTTTGATTAACAAACCTCTTTCTGCGCCCATGCCTGTACCGACAAGAATAGCTGTGGGGGTAGCTAGTCCTAAAGCACAGGGACAGGCAACCACCATCACTGCGATCGCTAATTTTAAACTAATTAAAAGCGCAGAATGTTGGATGTTGTTTCCGGGGTGATGTGCGGCATGACTCATCATTTCCATACCGCTGGAAATATTAATATCTGGCCAAATGTGAGTACCAAAAAAGTACCAAAACACAAATGTCAGCAAAGAAGCTGTTAACACCCCATAGGTAAAATAACCAGCAACCGTATCGGCTAATTTCTGAACAGGTGCTTTGCGAGTTTGGGCAGCTTCTACCAAAGCGACAATGTGTGCCAAAGTGGTATCATCACCTGTACGGGTAGCTTGCATTGCGATCGCACCTGATTGGTTAATCGTTCCCGCTGTCACCGTATCTCCTGGTTGCTTCATCACAGGGACAGATTCCCCAGTTAACATCGACTCATCGACGGTGGTTTGTCCAAACCGCACTTCACCATCAACGGGGATTTTATCGCCTGGTAGCACCTGTAACCATTCACCAACTCGCACCTGTTCGGCTGGAATTTCGGCAATATTTGCCCCGGCGATGAATTTCTCTGAATCTGGGTTAGCAATTAATCTAGCTGTTTGCGGCTGGAGTGCTAATAATTGCCGAAATGCCGATGCAGCGCGTCCTCTAGCTTGTTTTTCTAAGGTTCTTCCTAGCAGGATAAAGCCCAGCATCATCACTGGTTCATCAAAGAAACATTCCCAACCCATCTGGGGAAACAACAGCGCCACCAAACTAGCTGTATAAGCTGTCAGAGTTCCCAAACTAATCAAAGTATTCATATTCGGCGCACCCCGTCGCCATCCCAGCCAGCCATCTATAATGATGGGACGACCAGGAATCAGTAGCGCCACTGTTGCTAGTCCGCAGTGAAACCAGATGTTATTCAACCCGATTTGATTCAAAATGGGGAAAATGCTGTTACCAAAATGTCCAATTCCTGAAAACACCAATAACAACGCCGCAATAACTAATTGTCTCAATGCAGCTTGCATTTCCTCTTGCTGTCTGATTGCTGGATCAGATTTCTTTCCTGCTTGACTATTAGCTGTGCGGGTTTGGGTAGGAAATCCCGTTTCTGTTAATGCTTTTGCCAGCGCCTCCGCATCTACAGCACCAATTTCTGCTTCTACAACTGCCACTTCTGTAGCTAGGTTGACGCAGACATTTTTAACTTCTGGATACTGGGTTAGCTGTCTTTCTACTGCTTTCACGCACCCAGCGCATTTCATACCCCCGACATCTAAAATAATTTTTTCTAAGTTTGTATCTCTATTAGGGGGGGATGATTCTGAGGCAAACTGAGTTTCTGGGGCAAGTTGCATGGCAAGTTTTTAGATTCGCTACGAAAATTCAATGGCTGACAAAAGGCGGTTCTACTTTGAGCTTAGGCGAAATCTGGAACTATGAGCAACTGTGAATAATATTTAATGAAAATATTTAGGTTTGTAAACTATCGTCAACGACTCTAGCGCCTATAAGTGTGTTTTAAAAATCAAATCTTGAGAAACCAACGACGACGATACATAACATAAAGAATGAACCACCATAATACAATATTGGCGATCGCAAACAATAATGAACCATTCATATCACCAGCCCAAGAACTAAACCAGTATTTATAAATCCAATTTTTCGTAGATAGGGCATTTTCACCTGTACCTACAGTAGTTTTCATCAAAATTCTCCCGAACAAGCCAGAACCAACAAACAAAAAAATGGCATTTAAACCCATTACTTCTAAAGGAAAACCAATTTTTTTCAGGTTTCTGACTTCTACTAATTCATAACACAAAGCTAATACTAATAATGCCCAACCCGCAGTATAAACAACATAGGAACTTGTCCACAAAGATTTATTGATAGGAAATACAAACCCCCACAATATACCTATTACCAAACAAGCTAAACCGACAATTACTAAATTAATGCTAGTTCTAGTTTTTATTTGCTGTTTTTGTAACCATAAACCTGTAAAATAGCCAGCGAAAACTGTCACCACTGATGGTAGAGTGCTAAATAAACCCTCTGGATCAAAAGAACCTCCTTTATAAAGGTGTGGTTTAGTTAATAAAATGCTGTCAATATAAGCCCCTAAATTACCTTCGGCTGTTAAATTTCCTGCACCATAACCAGGTACAGGAATTAGTTGCATTGTTAACCAATAACCGATGAGTAAAATACCTGAAAATATCCACAAATTTCGTTGAGATAATTTGAGAACAGCAAAAGCAGCGATGACATAAGCTAAACCAATACGTTGCAATACTCCCATAATTCGCATTTTACTAAAATCTAAAGGTATTTCTTTAAATAGTAAATCCAGAAACATGGTAGATAAAGTTAACATCAAACCCAGCCCAAATAATATCAAACCTCGGCGAATAATACGCAGGTAAACCTGACGAGTAGGACGGTTTTCTGGTGTGTATTTAGCAAAGGAAAAAGGTATGGCTGCACCAACAATAAATAGGAAAAAAGGGAAAACTAAATCTGTGGGTGTACAACCATGCCATTCTGCGTGTTTTAATGGTGGATAGATGTAATCCCAACTACCAGGATTATTGACTAGAATCATAAAAGCGATCGCAATTCCCCGAAATACATCCAGGGATACAAGACGCTGAGATGGAGTATAATCTTTAAGCATTATTGACACTGGTTTATATATTGAACTAACTACCAAAAATTTGGATATGAAAGATGATACAGTTTTTTGGTAAATAAATTCAAATTATTAAATAAAAAACAAAATTGTGAATATCAAAACAATTCTTTTGAGTGGGTAAACCAGAATTAACAATTACTAAAGATGAAAAATCAGGTAATCTGCACTTGAATTGGCAAATTCAAGGTAAGCAAAAAATACAGTTATGGGTGTTACACACTCAAACAGGAAATGAATGGAAAACAAATATTTTACCCTTACAAACAACTTCCTATTTATTGATAAATAATGAAGTTGAAAATGTGGCTATTTCCGCAGTTAGTCGTTATGGTATTCAGGGAGAAAGTGTGGTGATGGAAGTGAAAGAAAATTTGATTAAAAAATAATTGTGCAATGTTATGTTTTGCGTAAGTCCTGTTTTCAAACAACCTCTAATCAAATACGCTATATATTACAGATATAAGTTGTATAGGCAGCATGAAAAGTATGCTTTTGTAGAAATAGTTAATTTCTAAACTAGACATAGTGGTAAAATAAGCTATTCCTATCAGGAATAATATTACCAAACTAATCTTTTTATATTTGAAGGTTGGCATATTCAAGTAATAGATATATAGAGAATTTATTTAATTATCTAATCATCAATTTTAGAACCAACCCTGCTTTTTTACAAAGTAGGTATTAACAAAATCTTCATGATTTTTGTTTAGGTAAATCATGCCTTCAATTAATCCCACAAGCTGCATAATTAGCAGGGTAAATCCATAAGTCAGAGAACCTCCAACTACAGAAATTACTAACATGATAAAACCTTCAGGCGCGTAACCAAGTATAAATTTATGTAGCCCAAATCCGCCAATAATGATGCCACAGTAACCAGCGAGAAGTTGTTTAGTAGGGTGAGATGGGTTGAGATTAGTCATTTTAAATTAAGCTCCTTGATGTATATTGAAGTATGAAATGAAAGATGAATGAATAGCTAAAGTCACCATAATTCCCGAAGTAAATGGGAAGTATGGGTATAAGAATATAAACCAACAAAGCCTGAACCTATCATGTTTGTAGATGACTGTTGGTAAAATAGCGAGCAAATTTCAGTGCAGCTGGTTGACAGATTGAGATGATGATTAACTCTAATAATCAGCCCAAACTGCCACACTGTAGTAGTATTTACAGGTTTATAGTGATTATGTCCGGACTTTTTTGAGTTCGCTGTATATGGTGAAACTAGATTGATTTTGTGAGGTAGTTATTGCAGATAAAAACAGATCGTAATCTGACCCTTCTATGCCGATATAATCAAATATTTTTGATTTTTTCATCCGTAATTGTCGGTTTTAATTATTGCTGCTACCCAAAAGAAATAAACTGAGTAGTGTACCACTGTTCCAAAGACTGTGGAGAAGCATAGGGGCGAGGAGATTGCGCGATCGCGTGTACACTATTCCTAACACTATGCCTAATGCTGTAAGTGGCAGAATTTCCGACAAACTCAGGTGAGCAGCAGCAAATAACAAGCTACTAACTAAAACTGAACCCCAAACGGGTAGATAACGAGTCAGGGAAGGTAACAAGAAGCCCCGAAATAGAAACTCTTCAAAAAATGGCGCTGCTATCCCAGCAGTAAAGAAAAATATTCCCAACGCTACGTTATCTTTACTTTCTAAGGCCAGTTGTAAAAGCGGGTTGCTACCGCCTTGTCCATTCCATAGCTTCTGATTAATTAACGATACTATCACTACTATGGGTAAAGCTGTGCAGTAACCACCTAGTCCCCATAAAAACCAGTTACTGAAAAAACGAAAGCGAAACCAATCTTCTGGGAGGGGAAAATAGCGCCTGATAGAAAAATACAGCACTGAAAACGCACCCAAGGCCACCAGCAAGTAACTGACTAAAACGGAAAAAGCCTGAACTCGCACATTATCTGAAGCACGAGAGATAGGGAGAATAGTTAATAATTCAGGTATAAATAATTGCCCCATCAAGAAAAATCCCAGCACAAATACCTGTAAAATTATTTCTACATTCCAAGGTGTTGACCAAGGCTTTTGGGCATTTTGAGCTAATATAGATTCCCTTCCCTTCAGAAATAACTGAATAACTAAAGCTACCAGCAATATCAGTCCAATAAACGCAGTTAAGCTGGGAATAGCAGCAATTAATGCTAATTTCCACACTGCATCAATAGCGGCTGCTTGTTGTGCAGTTTGAATATTTACTAGAACATCTTGACGTTGTTGGAGTTGGTATAGCTGAATTAAAGCTGTGGAGCGAAACCAACCTTCTAAATTTTCTTGAATCAGTGGTTGTGCATTTGGTAGTAACTGCGGAGGGTCGCTCCATAATCCAGTTAATACTTGAGCAACTTCTTTAAAATCTGTCTGGGAAGGTTTTTGTACTTGACTCCAAGTTTTCAGGGCGGTTGCTGTTTCCCCTTGCTGTACCTGTAAAATTCCCAAACGCAAGTCTAACTCATCCCGCAATTTTTGCAGTTTGTGGACTGACTTCTCTAACTGTTGCTGCTGTTCTTGAAGAGAGGTTTTAGTATCAAGGGGGTCGTTTGGTAGAGGTTTAGGTGGTGTGATTGCTGTAAGATCCTGAGCGCGAAGTTTTGCCAGTTTGTTTTCGGCTTTGTCCAAGTTAGTTTGGACAGACTCACGTGCTTGTTGATATTGCTTGGTGGCACTTTCTAGCGGTTTATCACCGACTATTGCTTCCCGAATAGCCAGAAAGCTCTCGTCGTTGCGATCTTCTGGTTGCCATGTTTGGGCTTGTAGGACAATATTGGTTTGGTAGAGTTCCAACCGACTTTGAAACTGTGGTTTTTGCCAACTCGCAAATAAAGACAAGCCGGACAACATTATTGATAACAGTGTCAACCCAATTAACAGCAACCGCTTAAGTGTCATTTATCCCCCTTTAACTTACCTATGAAGAGCGTCCGCCCCTTGGAAATTATAAGCTAGTTGGGGAGGTTGGGGGGGGGGATGATGATCACTTCTAGACATTTATTTCTTAGCGGTTAGAATCACCCCCGCATATCGCGGGGATGTGTTCTACAAAAGGCTGTTTACCTCAGCTTGCTGAGGAGTACAACATTTATTGGCCTTGTGCTGGTGCTGGGTCGAGTCTCCAGGAGAAGTAATTTTCTGGGTTGTTGTCAGGGTCGTGTGAAACGTTAAAAATCTCAACTTACTGATGGGGATGTACAAACCCCATCTTCAACGAAGTAAGATGGGGTCGTTCATAAAAGAAACTATGAAAATCACCAAAAACATCACCAATTGGCTAGAAACCCACGCCTCATCTCCTACCTATGGCGGTTGGGTCTTAGCCGGCGTTGCTATTTGTTATTTAGGCGCTGCTATCAACACCATGGCGGGCTGGTTATATGTAATTAGTGGCATATCTCTGGCTTTATTAGGTGTATCAATTTTCTTAGCACCGCGATCGCTCAAAAATCTAGTCATCAAACGCTCTCCCATTGCACCAGTCAGCGTTGGCGATGAACTGAAAATTGAAATTGAAATCCATAATCTTACCCAGCGACCTGTAACTTTATTACAAGTTGCTGATATACTGCCTTTCATTTTAGGCAAACCAGTCAAACAGCCCATTGATAGCATTGAGGCAAAAAATAGTTACCTGTGGCAATACTACTACCCCACTCAACGACGGGGAATATACAGATGGCAAACAGTAGAATTAGCTACAGGTGCGCCCTGGGGTTTATTTTGGTGTCGTCGCCAACGAGAGTGCAAAGCTAGAGGTATCGTCTATCCCACAGTTTTACCCCTCAGCACCTGTCCCCTAGTTGATGAAATTGGCCAAGATGACAGTCAGAGAAATGATCCCCGTGGTAAACCATTACAATTAGCCACAACAGGATTAGTGCGATCGCTCCGTCCCTATCGCATCGGTGATCCTACGCGGCTGATTCATTGGCGTACCAGTGCGCGTTATGGAGAATTGCGAGTACGCGAATTAGAACTGATCACAGGGGGACAAGAAATCATTATTGCCCTTGATAGCGCAGCCAACTGGCAAGAAGCACAATTTGAACAAGCCGTAACTGCTGCTGCATCCTTATATTTTTATGCTCAAAAACAACAATTACAAGTAGAACTTTGGACAGCAGCGACAGGTTTAGTCAAAGGTGATATTACTGTTCTGGAAACACTAGCAGCAACCAACCCTCTGGAAGAAGCGAATACACTACCAGAGAAATACCCCCTAATTTGGCTTACCCAAAATCCCCTCACCTTAGCTGACTTACCTCTGGGAAGTCGTTGGGTTTTATGGGAGAATGTCAACTCATCCTCAGCACAAGTCGTAGTCAATCGAGATTACCCCGGCATCATCCTGCAAAGTGAACAAGAACTACAACTTCAGTTGCAAAAACCATTAAGTTCCTTTTAAAAGCAGATCGAAGAGTCAGGAGCAAGAATTTATTTTTTCCAATCCCCAATCCCCAATCCCCAATCCCCAATCCCCAATCCCCCCTGCCTGTGGTGTACAATGCAAAGAAATATTTAAATTATGAACACCGATCCCATGATCAATTCAGAAGTTAACACAAAATCCAGTGAAAAAAGCCTAGAAGCAATGCGGCATTTTTCCGAACAATACGCAAAGCGGACTGGAACATACTTCTGTACTGAACCTTCTGTGACAGCAGTCGTGATTGAAGGTTTAGCCAAACATAAAGACGACCTGGGTGCGCCTTTGTGTCCCTGTCGTCACTATGAAGACAAAGAAGCGGAAGTCAACGCAGCTTATTGGAACTGTCCTTGTGTACCCATGCGAGAACGCAAAGAATGTCACTGTATGCTATTTCTCACCAGTGATAATGATTTTGCCTGTGAAAGACAAGAAATTTCTCTGGAAACCATCAAAGAAGTCCGCGAGAGCATGGGATGAGTGAAAACCTACCCCAAGAGTTTTGGCTAGGAGTAGAACAGTTCAACTCTGGACAGTTCTACGCTTGTCATGATACCCTGGAAGCTCTGTGGATTGAAGCAACTGAACCAGAGAAAAGTTTGTATCAGGGTATTTTGCAAATTGCTGTAGCTTTATATCACTTGGGCAATGGCAACTTGCGCGGAGCAATGATTTTATTAGGAGAAGGTAGTAACCGTCTGCGTCGTTACCCAGACAATGATTGCGGTATCAATGTAGAAAAATTGTTGCTTGAGAGTGTGGCATTTTTAAAGGTACTCCAACAAATAGAGTTAGAAAAAATTCCTAGTAGTAATGTGGGTGAAAATGCAGTTTTACCTTTACCCAACATTTTTATTATTAAGGAATAGCAGTAATATCACGTCTGGTTCATTACTTATTTACCAATCACCAGATCAAACAGACTTGATATAACGAAACCTTCAGGTTGCAGAAAGCGTCAAGTTTACCAACTAGAATATAACCTGAAATCTTCTATCCCCAATTTTTATGATACCTTCCTATCAATTGCCAAAATTACAAATGCACCGTCTAGGATTAGCTCTGATGCTGCCTGTAGCCCTCTTGGGTGCAGCAACCCTTTCTCACCAACTCCCTACCGCTACAGCCCAATCTGCTGGGGGAAATCGCCCGCTGACTATTCGCTCTGATGTGCAGGAATATGATGCTAAATCTCAAGTAATTACTGCTCGTGGTAATGTGCAGATGTTGTATCCTGCTCGTCAGTTACAAGCCACTTCAGCCCAAGCGCAATACTTCAGCAAAGAACGCAGGATTGATTTTAGTGGCAATGTCTATATTTTGCAACAAGGTAATAATAGTATTAGGGCTGAGAGGGTTACTTATTTAATTGATGAAGGTCGATTTATTGCCTTACCTCAGTCCAATCGTCAGGTAGAATCTGTCTACATGGTGGATGACACTAATGTTAATGGACAAACGGCTAAACCTGCGCCCAAAACACCAGCCTTGAAACGTTCTAATTAACATTTTTTACCACAAAACTACAAATAGTGAAAATTGTTTTAGAAAATATTCACAAATCTTATGGTAAGCGAGTAATTGTCAATCGTGTTAACCTTTCTGTTTCCCAAGGTGAGATTGTCGGATTACTCGGACCTAATGGTGCTGGTAAAACTACCACATTTTATATTGCTACAGGTTTAGAAAAACCCAATCAAGGTAGAGTGTGGTTAGATAATTTAGATATTACAGGAATGCCAATGCACAAAAGAGCCAGATTAGGCATTGGCTATTTGGCACAGGAAGCAAGTGTATTTCGTCAACTTTCGGTGATAGATAATATTCTCCTAGTCCTAGAACAAACTAATGTGCCACGGAGACAATGGTCGCAACGATTGCATGATTTAATCGGGGAGTTTCGCTTAGAAAAAGTTGCCAATAGTAAAGGTATTCAACTTTCTGGAGGTGAACGACGGAGGACAGAATTAGCTAGGGCTTTGGCAGCAGGAAGAGATGGTCCAAAATTTTTATTTTTAGATGAACCATTTGCCGGAGTTGATCCGATTGCAGTTTCGGAAATTCAACAAATTGTGGGACAATTGCGCGATCGCGGAATGGGAATTTTAATCACAGATCATAATGTCCGCGAAACTCTGGCTATTACAGATCGTGCCTACATTATGCGGGAAGGTCAAATTCTCGCTTTTGGCATTGCTGATGAACTTTATAATAACCCGTTGGTGCGACAATATTATTTAGGTGATAAATTTTCCGCCTAAATAACGCCTAAATAAAATCAGGAATAGAGAACGACAAAAATTTAGGCACATTTTTAATTAGGCGTAGTTTAAAATTTTAATTGGGATTATGGTATCTAAGCAGATTAAATCTTTCTACACCGTTTCTTCACTGCTGCCTTTTTCCATCATGGATCGCTATTTGGCTATGCAGTTGCTACCGTTATTTTTATTTGGAGTGGGGGCATTTACTTCTGTAGTTTTAGCCATTGATAGCTTATTTGAATTATTACGAAAAGTAGTAGAATCTGGATTACCAATTAATATTGCATTGAAGGTTTTTTTATTAAAATTGCCTTATGTAATGGTTTATTCTTTCCCCATGTCTACTTTATTAGCTACGTTGATGACTTACAGCAAGTTATCTAGTGAGAGTGAATTAATAGCTTTACGAGGATGCGGAGTTAGTGTTTATCGGATGGTACTAACTGCTGTAATATTAAGTAGTTTAATTACAGGTATGACTTATGTTTTTAATGAACAAATTGCCCCAGCAGCAAATTATGAAGCAACTCGGACTCTAGAACAAGCAATCAAATCAGACAAACCATCATTTAAACAACAAAATATTTATTATCCTGAATACAGGGAAGTTAAAGCGGAAGATGGTAGCACAAATAAATTACTTTCTCGCTTGTTTTATGCTGACCAATTTGATGGTAAGCAAATGAAAGGGTTAACAATTATCGACCGTTCTAGAGAAGGAGTAAATCAAATTTTAGTTTCTGAATCTGCGGAATGGAATGCTTCTGAAAAAGTTTGGGATTTTTATAATGGTACTATTTATTTAGTTGCCCCTGACCGTTCTTATCGTAATATTTTGCGGTTTGAACATCAACAATTGCAACTACCACGCACGCCTTTAAATTTAGCAGAAAATAGCCGGGATTACGGAGAAATGAATATTTCCCAAGCCTTACAACAATTAGAAGTAGAACGTTTGGCAGGGAATCCTCAGAAAATTAGAAAATTGGAGGTGCGGATTCAACAAAAAATTGCCTTTCCTTTTGTTTGTATTATTTTTGGTTTAGTTGGTTCTGCGATGGGAAGCATACCTCAACGTACTGGTAGAGGTACGAGTTTTGGTATTAGTGTAATTGTGATTTTTACTTACTATTTATTATTATCAGTTTCTGGGGCTTTGGCACAGGCAGAGATACTTTCTCCAATCATAGGCGCTTGGTTGCCTAATTTGTTTGGTTTAGGAACAGGTTTATTTTTGTTAATGCGAGTTGCCCAAAGGTAAATTAAAAGAATTTAGAATTTAGAATTTAGAATTTAGAATTTAGAATTTAGAATTACGTTTTGCAACGGGGATTTTAACCCCTAAAGTTGCTTAAATAAATGTTTATCCCCATCACCTCTTGGAAACATACAGGAGCTAGAGTAATCGTTCATACCCAGATCCCCGACTTCTAAGATCAATTTATCATTTATGGACACAATAAATAAAAGAAGTCGGGGATCTTATCGCCTTACTTGAATTCTTACGAATGCTGCTGTATTTGGATCAAAATTAATGATGTTTACAACCACCTTCTCCATGATGGTGGTGTTCGTGATTTTTGCCATGAGCGCAGCCCTGAAGGTCTTGCTGCATGAGGTTTTCACTCATTTCTTTAAAAGAGTCATCGACGGGTTTTAAGCCTATCCATGCGTCAATTTTATCGGTATCAAAGCCTATTTCTCGTTTATCTCCTACTTCCAATAAAGGACGACGAATTAATAAAGGGTCTCTAAGCATCATTACCAAAGCGGTGTCAGCGTCGATGTTTTCGGGAATCACCTCTCCTGATTTTATCCGAGGTGCGGCTTTATTAAACCATTCGATGACGGGGCGATCGCCAAAAAATGATTTTAATTTTTCCACTGTCCAAGGTTCTGTTAATAAACTATATGCTACTACTTGATGACCTGCGGCTGTGAGTAATACTTTTTGTCTGGTATTGTTTTTACAGCCTGGTTTTTCATAGAAAATTACTCTGGCCATTGCTATATCTCCTATTGATTTCTAGATCGAAAATAATTAAACGCGGATAAACGCAGATGAACGCAGATATTATTATATTTATCAGATTAAACTGTTATTGATGTTTTTGTGACTACATTTAAAATTTTTTAGCACTATGGTTAATTACATCAAATTCCCATCTCTGTTTTGGGTTTGTTTCTCCATAAATATTAAATGTTACTGTTGGTTCTTCCCCAATGGCTTGAACATGATGTATTGTCTCAGGTGTAAAGCTGATAATATCACCGGGGGATAAATTTATTTCTCCTGTTTTTTCAATTTTATCAGGAAATTCTGGGTTGGAACTGCGTCGCCAAAATGTGTTTTTTTCCTGACCTTTTAATATTGCAACTATTCCCCAAGTTCCATGATTATGAATATTAGAAGTTGTTCCTGGTGCAAATGTGACTGTTTGTACAGTTAAGGGAAATCCTAATTCATCATATAACAATAAAACCGAATTTCCTGTTTTTGGATCGGGTTTGATAAATTGACTTTGTACCCAATAGGAATTAATAATCAATCGTCTAACTAACATTCTCATTTCTGGTAGATGAGTTGATTCATCCTCAGCATTATTGAGAACATCTTCTATCTCAGTTAGAAACCGATATAGACGATAATTATCACGCAATAAATCCCATTCTCTCGCTGATTTACAGATTTGAATCTTTCCATCTCCAGCGACAAACAAATCCTTTCCTTGCATAATTTATATACTATAAACTACTAATATTTAGGTAAGAAAATTATGGGAGGATTTGCTTGAGGCATTTTAGTTACAGGAGTCATAGGAGATTCAGGAAGTCCAGGTAGGATAATATTATTCTTAGTAGATAATGGAAGCGATTGAGCAGAAGTTGGATTGATGAAAAAACAATTATTCATGATGCTTAATTCTAGGATTTGTTACTAGGTAAAAGTTTCGGTCAATTACGGATTATTTTAATCTTCTTCTGGGGAACGGGTTAAAATATCCAGAAGAATACCAGCACCAAAATCATTTTTATCATCAATACCTTTAATTTTGGCACTGATTTCTTGAGCTTTTTCTAATTCTCCTAGTTTAGCTAATACTAACCCAGAAGCAGCATAAGCATTTAAGAAAAGTCTGATTTTAGGTTCTTCTTTTCTTTGAACTAAAATAGGTTTTAGTTTTTCCCAGTTATCGGGTAATTTCTCGACTTCTTTAATTTTAGCAATTATTTTCTCTGCTGTTGTCAGTGCTAGAACATAATTATTTTTGTAATAAAAATATCTATAAGCTGCAACTAAAACGTCTGTGTTGTCTCCTGTTTTAGCTAATGCTTGCTGCATATATTTTGTAGATTCTTCTGTATTTTCCCAGGTTTGGGTTGCTAATATTAATAGTTCTTTGACATCATCAGATACATCAAACCAGGAGAACTTATTGGTGTTGGTTTGCATAATATTTAAACATAGTAAATTGTCTGAATCAGGATTTCCAGGATTTGAGGATTTTCAGGATGTAATTTACCAATTACCAATTTAATTTATAGCATAGACTAGACGTAATTCTGTAAATTTTATATTATCTCAATATCTATCTTGAAAAATAATAAATAATTAACCAGAATCATAAATTACACATAACTAGGAAATATAGCAATTCTAAATAATTTATGAACAAAAAGATCCCCGACTTCTTCAAGAAGTCGGGGATCTGAACCTCTCGTCTCGTGTAAATCCTGATTCTGACAGTAGTATGCTAAAATCATCACTAGATATACCCAGCAACTACCATGAGTCAATGTCTCAATCCTGACTGTCTTTACCAAAATCCCCAGGGTACTAGCTTTTGTCAACGTTGTGGAAATAAAATCATCTTAGATGACCGTTATCTACCGATTAAATTTATCGGAGAAGGTGGTTTTGGGAGGACTTTTCAAGCTGTAGATGTGAAAAGATTAAATACTCCCTGTGTCATTAAACAATTTTTACCCCAACAAGCAGGAAGTTCATCTTTACCAAAAGCTACAGAATTATTTCAACAAGAAGCTAAACGACTGCAAGAGTTAGGAAAACATTCCCAAATACCAGATTTACTCGCTTTCTTTCCCCAGGATGGTAGATTGTATTTAATACAGGAATTTATTGATGGTCAAAATTTATTGGAAGAGTTACAAATTCAAGGTCAATTAAATGAATCCCAAATTAAAAATATTTTAACAGAATTATTACCAGTTTTGCAATTTATTCACGACAATAAAGTAATTCATCGAGATATTAAACCAGAAAATATTATTAGAAGTAAAAACGGTAAATTATTCCTAATTGATTTTGGTGTTTCTAAGGAAACCAGTGGCAGTATTTTAACTAGAGTTGGTACGATTACAGGTACTCCTGGATATGCACCACCGGAACAATTTCGCGGGATGGTTTACCCAAGTAGTGATCTTTATAGTTTAGCTGTTACTTGTGTACGTTTATTGACGGGACATTTTCAAAAAATTGATGGTTCAGATCAGTTATTTGATACTATAAATATGGAATGGCAATGGCAAAAGTATGTTTCTTTAAGTCAGGAATTAACTGATATTTTAGAAACAATGTTGCAGGATATTCCTAAAAAACGCTATCATTCAGCAGCAGAAGTTTTAGCAGCATTAAAAAATCCCATTCCTAGAAAAACCGTTGTTATTCCTAACCCACCACCTCCGCAAACACCACCAAGTCCTAATAATCCATTTAAACAAATTTTTCAACAGTTTGTTTCTCCCCCAAATAATCCACCTCAACCAACAATCATTAAACCTCAACCTACTAATTCTCACACATCATTTACCGAAGATTTAGGTAATGGTGTATTGTTAGAAATGATTGCTATTCCTGGGGGAAGTTTTTTGATGGGTTCACCGGAAAATGAACCGGAAAGACGTGATTCAGAAAGTCCCCAACATCGGGTAACTATTCAACCATTTTACATGGGCAAGTTTACTGTTACTCAGGCACAATGGGAAAGGGTAGCGGTTTTACCAAAAATTAAACAGGATTTAAATCCTAAACCTTCTCGCTTTTCTGGTAAAAATAGACCAGTGGAACAGGTTTCATGGCTTGACGCACAGGAATTTTGTGCTAGAATAAGCAAAGCTACAGGTAAAAAATATCGTCTTCCCAGTGAAGCTGAATGGGAATACGCCTGTAGAGCCGGAACAACTACACCATTTTATTTTGGTGATAATATTACCACTGATTTGGTAAATTACCATTGTAATTATCCCTATAATTCCGGTGCAAAAGGTAAATATCGAAAACAAACCACTGATGTAGGTTCTTTTCCCCCTAACAAATTTGGTTTGTATGATATGCACGGGAATGTTTGGGAGTGGTGTGAAGATGACTGGCACGAAAATTATATAAATGCGCCTGTAGATGGCAGTGTTTGGATTAATCAAAGCGGCGGGTATAGACTGCTGCGTGGTGGTTCTTGGAACGCCCTCGCTAGAGGCTGTCGTTCTGCGTTTCGTTTCAGCCTCACGCGTGTCAATAGGGACTACTACGTGGGTTTCCGTGTAGTCGTATCTTCCAGGACTCAGTAGCCCTTTGCTCTTTTTCCCTTTTGCGCTCTGCGCTTTTTTCTTTGCCCTTTCCCTTCGCCGTCAGGCGATCAATTTTTTTGCGTTTTTTTGAAGTGCGGTATTGGGGTTTGGGATTATTTGATTTTGGGTGTGGGGAGATGAATATCTATAATAAAGTTATTATACTTAGAATAATAGATAATTCAGAAATTGTCAAGGGGTTATTTGTCAGAAATGGCTAACGCCACGCTACGCGAACAGGATGTCCAGGATTTAAGGATTTATAGGATGTAATTTAACAACGACGCAAAGATCCCCGACTTCTGAGATCAATCATCTTATTAATGATAAATTAATCAAAGAAGTCGGGGATCTGAATATTATTTTATTCTGGGAAAAAACCAAGATCCCCGACTTCTTTAATCAATCATCTTATTTAATGATAAATTTATCAAAGAAGTTGGGGATCTGAATATTGCTTACTCAAAAACAACACCGCGATAAATTTCTGCTATCGGTAATTCAACCCCAATTGACTCCAAAGTAATAGATTTTTCTAAATTATTAAAATCACTTAATAACCAACCTTGAGATTGTTTACTATATTTTTCTATAAAAATTTCATCTTGTTCAACTAATAAATATTCACAAAAACTGCTAATTGAGCGATACATTCTAAACTTGTCTTTGTGGTCATAATCTGCGGTAGAAGGAGATAATACTTCTATAATTAAAGTAGGATTTAAAACTTCATCACTGCGATTTTCATGTAATTGTGGTTCACCTGCAAAAACCATCACGTCTGGATATAAACCCCTTCTATATTCAGGTATCCATAAACGTAAATCACTATTAATTGGCTCAAATTGACTATCACGCAGAAGAAATTTTAGAAATGCAAAAATATTACCACTGATACGGCTGTGGTTGAGTGATCCTCCTGGCATTGGTACAATTTCTCCATCATGATATTCGTTGCGTCCTTCTGCTGTTTCTTCAATAGCGCGATATTCATCTAAACTATAACGACGCTCAACAGTGGTAATCATTATGCTGTCACCGATTACGTAGCAAGTATTATGATTATAGCAGAATTGCGGCTAATTTTCAGAATCAGGATTTACAGGATGTGATTGGATGATGTTTTAATACTTATAAATAATGTTAAAATTAAACCATCAGTAATCATGGAGTAAATGTCATGGTACAAACTAAACATAGATTTGCAAGTTTTGAAGAATATTTATCTTATGATGATGGCACTGATAACTTGTATGAATTGTTTAATGGAGAGTTGATTGAAATGCCACCAGAGTCAGGAATTAATGTGCAGATTGCTAATCGTCTTTTTCTCATTTTTGCATTGTTAATAGGCATTGATAGAGTGCGGGGACATGGTTTGGAATTGGAAATAAGAGGAGAACCAAGAAACCGTTATCCTGATTTAACTATTATTCGAGAAGAGCATATTCAACAATTAGCAAACCGGAATACTATTCGCCTCTCAATGTCACCACCTTTATTGGTTGTTGAAGTTGTTAGTCCTGGGGAATTACAAAGAGATAGAGATTTTATTGCTAAACGTCTACAGTATCAAGATTGTGGTATTCCTGAATATTGGATTATTAACCCCCAAAATCAAAGTATTTTAGTTTTAGAATTAGTCAATGAAATTTATCATGAGATTGGGATTTTTTGTGGTGATGATTTAGTTATTTCTCCACAATTTAATAGTCTCAATTTACAAACATCACAGATTTTTGATTAATCAGGAGTTTCTTTTGTCACCGATTACATTGAAGTCATCATGATTATAGCAAAATTGCGGCTAATTGTCAGAACCAGGATATCCAGGATTTAAGGATTTACAGGATTTTAGTTATGCAGCAAAGATCCCCGACTTCTTTTAGTAATTTATCATTGAGTAATATCATTAATATTAGAAGTCGGGGATCTGACTTAAAATGCGTTGAGAATGTAAACCAAGGTGAAGAGAACAATCCAAATGATATCAACAAAGTGCCAGTAAATTTCTGCCATTTCGATGCCTGTATGTTTGGTATCAGAATAATGACCACGACGGAGAGAACGCCATAATACTCCCAAGATTAACAACAATCCGATAAAGACGTGTAAACCGTGGAAACCAGTCATTAAATAAAAGCAATTGGCGAAAATATTGGTGGTTAAACCATAACCCAAATTCATGTATTCATAAACCTGACCGGCTAGGAATACAGCACCCATAACTGCGGTGATAAAATACCAAAACCGCATCCAACCCACACTATTTCTTTTAATTGCCATATCACCAAAGTGAATGACAAAACTGCTAGAAACCAGGATGATGGTGTTAATTGTAGGGATAAATAATTCTACTTCTGTTCCTTCTGGTGGCCAAACTGCGGTAGTACCTCTAAAAAATAAGTAGGTAGCGAAAAATCCACCAAACATCAAAGATTCAGAAACCAGAAAAGTCAAGAGTCCCCAAACTCTTAAATCTTGATGTGCTTCATGTCCACCTTCGTGATGTTCACCTGTTGTAATTGCAGTCATACTATTTTCCTAGTGAATGATGAATAGATGTAGGTTGAGTTAACAGGGTGAGCGCAACCCAACAAACCCCCAAAATGTTGGGTTTCCTGAATTTCCAAAATGTTGGATTTCCTGAAGTCAACCCAACCTACATTTAACTTACTGCTTCTGTTACTGATGAAGATTCATCATCGTTATGACCATAGTCATAGGGTCCATGAGTAACAACAGGTAAAACTTCCCAGTTTTCAATAATTGGGGGTGAACTGGTTGTCCATTCCAAAGTTAAACTTTCCCAAGGGTTATCACCTGCAAATTCTCCTTCTGTCCAGCTTTTAAAGGCGTTGTAAGCGAAGGGAATTACTGAAATACCCAAAATGAATGCGCCAATGGTGCAAAGCTGGTTTAAGCTCATAAATTGGGGGTCATACATAGCAACTCGGCGAGGCATTCCTTGTAAACCGAGTTTGTGCATGGGTAAAAATGTTAAATTAGTCCCAATTAATGTCAGAACAAAATGAACTCTTCCCCAGGTTTCGTTCATCATTCTGCCGGTCATTTTGGGGAACCAATGATAGATACCTGCGTAAATACCAAATACAGAACCACCAAATAAAACGTAGTGGAAATGTGCGACTACATAATAGGTGTCGTGAACGTGAACATCAAAGGGTGCTGTTCCCATGGTTACGCCACTTAAACCACCCATGACGAACATTGATAATAAACCAATTGCGAATAACATTGCTGTGGTAAAGCGGATTTTTCCACCCCAAAGTGTTGCTACCCAACCGAAAATTTTGACACCTGTGGGAACTGCAACTATGAGTGTGGAAATAGTGAAGAACATCCGCATCCATCCGGGTGTTCCACTGGTGAACATATGGTGAACCCAGACGAATAAACCGACGACGCAAATAGCGACTGTGGAAAAAGCGATCGCTTTATAACCAAAAATCTGTTTGCGTGCATGGGTGGGAATTACTTCTGACATAATCCCAAAAATTGGCAGAATCATTAAATAAACTGCCGGGTGGGAATAAAACCAGAATAAATGTTGGTAAATAACGACGTTACCACCTGCATCTGGTTTGAAGAAAGAAGTACCGAAGTTAATATCAAACAACAGCAGAATTAAACCTGCTGCTAATACTGGCGTGGATACAAGTGCGAGGATAGAAGTTGCTAAAATTGCCCAGCAAAATAGGGGAATTTGATCCCATTTCATGCTGGGAACTTTCATCATCAAAATGGTGATGACAAAGTTTAATGAACCCAAAATTGAGGAAGTTCCTACTAACACAATTGCCAAAATCCACATACTTTGAGCAATTGGGGCGGTAACTAAACTTAAAGGTGGGTAAGCTGTCCAACCTGATTGAGAACCACCGAAGATGAAACTTAGTAATAACAGTAAACCTGCGGGTGGGTTTAACCAAAAGGCGATCGCATTTAATTTAGGAAATGCCATATCTCTAGCACCCACCATTAAGGGAACTAGATAATTACCAAATCCGCCAATTGCACTGGGAACAATCCAGAGAAAAATCATGATTGTGCCATGATTGGTCATGAAGGCGTTATACAAATTCGGATCAAGAAAATCAGAATCTGGTGTTGCTAATTCCGTGCGGAGAGCGATCGCCATCAACCCACCAATCAAATAAAATGCGAAGGATGTCACTAAATATTGAATCCCAATTACTTTGTGATCAATATTAAAAGTGAAGTAGTCCTTCAATTTCCATGCTTGGTGATGTTGAGTGTGAGACACTACCTTTTCTGGTGGTGTATTTGGTGGAAATTCTATTTGTGTCATGCTTTTTTCAGTGTTCAGTTTTCAGTGAAATGTAGGGGCGAAGCATTCGGAAGATAAACGTGGGGAAAAACCGATAATTAATCGACCAAATGCTTCGCCCCTACTTGGGGAAAAACCGATAATTAATCGACCAAATGCTTCGTCCCTACGACTAATGAATCAAGATTTGCTTGACTCACTCCCATATCCTTTACATAAGGA
The DNA here is from genome assembly GCF_034931405.1 of Anabaena sp. UHCC 0451. Taxonomy (NCBI): domain Bacteria; kingdom Bacillati; phylum Cyanobacteriota; class Cyanophyceae; order Nostocales; family Nostocaceae; genus Anabaena; species Anabaena sp. UHCC 0451. The sequence continues at coordinate 43,456 of NZ_JAYGHA010000030.1, forward strand.
GCAAGAAATTCAGGTGTAGATAAATTAGCAGGATTTACTGCTACAACTTGAGGTTGTCCTTGTTTTTGAGCAATCTGATTTTCTGTTAACCAGCTATCAAAATCTTCTTGGCTGTGGACAATAACTTGTGTCCGCATTGCGCCGTGATAACCACCACACAATTCTGCACAAACAACGGGATAAGTACCTGGTTTTGTAGCCACAAAACGCAATTCAGTCGCAATACCAGGAAGTGCATCTTGTTTGAGACGAAATTGAGGAACCCAGAAAGAATGAATTACATCATCTGCGGATAAATTTAACTGCACATCAGCACCAACAGGAACGTGTAATTCACCAGCAGAAATACCTGTTTCGGGATAGTTAAATAACCAAGCAAACTGAATCCCTTTAACATCAACTACCAAATCTGCTGGTTTATTTTGAGTTTGAGGACTGCCACCAATACCAATATTAGGAGCAGCTAAAGATTGAGAACCATCACTCATACTAGCAGCCATCGCTGTACCGGAAACATGAGCAACATGGCCATGAGGATGACTACCTGGTTCTAAACCTCCCATTTGGTTATAAATATCTACGCTATAGATACCTAAACCAATCACAATGACGCTAGGAACTGCTGTCCAAAAGATTTCTAAGGCTAAATTACCTTCTACGGGTGTACCATCACTATTGTCTCCTGGACGGCGACGATAGATAAATAAGAACACTAGAATCGTGCCTTCCACTACCAGAAAAAGAGCGATCGCAATGGTAAACATGATATTAAATAATCCGTCTACCAAAGGTGCTTGTTCGGATGCTTGTACTGGCAATAAATTGTGATTTTGACCAATCCAGATGCTGATAGGGGAAATTATCATCCCAGCTAAAAGCGTCCACAACGACACAGGAACTTTTTGCATACTAGCTGTTCTCTATCAGTTATCAGTTATCAGTTACAGCAGGGAACAGGGAACAGGGAACAGGTTTAAAAGTCCCTTAGCATCAGGCTTTATCGTTCACATCTGTACCTCATTGATCTGCAATCTGCTGTATCAGTTATCAGTTATCAATTTGTTTATTGTTTACTGATTTAGTGCATCACTTCTGCTATTGATATTTACCTATAGCTAAATTATTTCCATAGCTAAGAGGTTTCACAATTTCAGAGGTGTTTTTGATTTTCACTTATTACCGTTCTAACTTGCACTAAATTAAAAGTGCTGAAACTTCCATATTTTTTCATATCTCTCTTCCAAATATTACAAATTATATTTTTGTGAGAGAAAAATTGAACCAGATCCCCGACTTCTTTAAGAAGTCGGGGATCTATCTCTGTTTAATGTTGAGATAGTCGATCAATAACAATTTTAAATTTATGTTTTTGTTTATTGTGAACTTTTTAACAAATTTAAATAAATTAAGTAAGGATTGAGTATTCCCCTCTAATTACCTGGCTAGGCTCAAATACACAAGTTAAGACTTTAGTTAATTACCAAAAATCTTAGCTGTCTAATGTTGCATGAGAATAACAATTTTTGGGACAAATCCGAGAACAAGCTTCACAACCAATACAGTTTTCTGGATGAGCAACTACCATCACTTTGCGTTCAATTTCTTCATCATCTTCGTCTTCTACAAATTCACCTTCTTCATTCAATGCCATCAAGCCTAAAACTTTGTGACCACATACTTTAATACATCTGCCACAACCGATACATTTATCTTTGTCAATTTCTGTAGCAAATTTAGGTGTCCAAGTGCCACCGCCAAATCTTACTCCTGTTAATGTTGCCATGAATCTATCCTCAGCAATTTTGCTTACAAATTAGTTGGTGATTTACTCTTAATACTAGCCTAATATTTTTTAATATTGATGATAAAAATTAACTTTTTTATCAAGTTTTGCTGACTTGCTAAAATATCTCAATTTAGTTTGTAAAATAAACCATTTTAAATGCAATTCATTACTAATAAAATCCAGGCTTAATCCTTGCGTATCCAAGAAATAGCCAAAAAATTATAGATATATTTGAGAATAGAGATATTAATATTTTTCGATATTTTTCGCAAAAATAAAATTATTTCTATGATCTAAAAGGTATGAGTAAAGTATTTACGGATACTAAAAATTAGTTATTTGTCAGTTATGCAAATATCTATACAAATGCCAAGAGAGCAAAAGTTATATTTTGAACTTATCTAACAAGAATATACTTGAGCTTTTGCATAAAATTATGATCTCAATATTAACCAAATAAAAACAATTCCTAATTTTATATATGTTCCTTAAAAACAGTTTAAGCAAGGAATTCTAAGGAAATCAAAACATAAATATTTAAAACACCCTCTAAGCTCATTATGAACAAACTTAGCGAAATCTTTATGAAATGTATAGTTAATGAAGAAGCAATGAAGCCTTGGTTTAAAGGTCTAAAAGAGGGAGGTGATAAGTGATAGAAAATACAAATTACCATCTCTCACTTTAAATCATGAACCTGATAACTGTTAACCGCTAAGTGAGGCGAGAAGAAATTTTCTTGTCATGGAGATAATTTGGTAGCAAGTTATGAATCAAGAGGAGACATCGAGGGGAGACTTGAGCCAAACATCTCAGCAATTAGAGTAGGAAGAAGCCTTATGCCTTATACAATTCCTAATCAAAATTGTGGTAGATGTGATAAATGCCGCCTCCAATGTCCTACGGGTGCAATCAAAATTGAAAATAATGAATATTGGATTGATCCTTGTCTTTGTAACAATTGCGAGGGTTATTATCCAGAACCACAATGTGTAATTGCTTGTCCAACAAATTCTCCTATACCGTGGCAAGCAAAAAAAGGCAGATGCAAAGTTGAAGCGCGAGAACCTACCAGTCCTGATTTGTTTTCTAATGGCAAGAATCACCCTTTTGCTTCGGCAATAGTTATCTGGGAAGCTTGCAACCTACTAGCACAACGTAAATCATTAAACTGGGAAACAGACGCAGAAGGTAATTTACACTATAGCCGACAGGTGAATCAAGGTCGGGGTGCAATTTCATTTTACATCCAAGACCCATTTCAAGTTAGTAACCTGGCGCAAAATTTACCAGTAATTGAAAATCTCGATCTTCGAGCAGCTTGTATTCATCTGATTTTTGCTGCTCATGCTACAGTCTTAGATCAACCGTGGGAACAAGAATTTGCTATTGATGAACGCCAAATTGAAAAATACTTGGGATTAGAAAAACGCAAAGACCTAAACAAAATCACCAAGCTATGTTTAATTAAGAACATCGTTCAGCAAGCTTGCTCACTCATAGTTTCTATTGACTGGCCACAACGGGGTAAAGTTCCCGGCTTTTCTGTTCAAGAAAGTCGTCTGTGGCATTTAACAGATATTCAGCATCACTTTCAAGAAGACAAGCAAGGTTCTAAATATCTAATTGGCTTGACATTTAAGGTCAAAGCTGGTGTTTGGGCGCAGCATTTCCTAAATAAACAAGGCTGTAAAGAGCGGACTGGATTCTATCAATATGGTAGTCTTCCGAAAACGCTGTTAAATACAGTTATGAGTCTTTGGCAGCAACATGAAGGCGCAGTGAGATTGATGTTATGGTTACTTTTTAAAACCAAAATGGGTAGAGAACAACGCATCACTATTCCTACTTTACTGCGCGTTGCTTATGGTGAGGAAAAAATTAACCTAGCTTCTAGATTACGGGATGAACGTAAACGTCTATTACGAACATTTGAAAATGATTTAGAAGTTCTCAATCATTATGGAGTTAAGGCAATTTTTGACCCAGTTACCTATCCTCCAGAAATCCAACCTTTGTGGGCTAAATTAGTTGATATTCCCGAAGATCCAGATGAGGCTTTGGAATTTTGGATTAATGACGGTGGTGGTGATCATCGCCTTACAGATAGCGGACCCCGTGGTAAATGGAATATGCTAATGAATGCGCGGATTCTATCTTTTGAACTACCACCAGAATGGGAACAATTAAGTTCAGAAGCAGAGAAAAAAAAGCGGCGTACTGTTAGGAGTAAAAGAATTCTCAAAACCCCAGATGATTTATTAGCTGCACAGGTTTTGCAAGCCCGCAAAGATATTAATATCTCCCAAAGGGAACTAGCCAAGCTGACAGGTAAAAGTCAAAGTTGGATTCGTGATGTAGAAAATGGTCGTCTGAAACCCAAACCAGAAGATCAAGCCTTATTAAGGAGGGTGCTGAACATTCTTTAATGTCATCTCGTTCCCAGTCTCCGGCTGGGAATGCCATCTCAGAGGCTCTGCTTCAAACACCCTCTTAGAAAGACGAAGTTTTCAACCCCAATTTTCGATAAGTGAACTCCATAGAATGATTGATCCTGTTTTAATATCATTCCCCTAAAGCTTCCGCGAAAGTAGGGGTAATTCATGAATTACCCCTACACTATTGGATCATGTTTTTTGTGGAGTTCTCTAAGTAAATTAAAAAGTGATACCTTTTTTGCTGTACCGCAAGATACTCTCTCTTTTGAATATTTATATAGCTAATACTTATCAGACTTTCCAAATCATTTAAAAATTTATAACCTTCAAAATTTTTCCTTTATATTTTCTTAATAATTAATTGAGAATTATTTTTATTTATCAACGGTATTGCAATACTTTCAGCGATATGCTATGATTTATGAGAATTTGTAATTTCGATTATTGTGCCTATTTGTAAGATTGAGTTGAAAGCATAAGTTTAAAAGCCTTCATTTATAAGCACTTCAGGAATTGCGAACAAAAAATAATACAAAACTTAATAAATTAGTCAAGGATTAGTAAAACAAATTTTGCCTAAATTCGATGCTGTTGTTTGATGGATAGAATTTTGAGTATTGACAAATAAGAAATTTTGTGATATTAGACCTGCTTGATTAGCATGACATGAGTAAATAAAGCTTACACCAAACAGTAACCGATGAATAACTTTATCAATAATAAAAAACAACTCTTTGATCGCTGGGCATCAAGCTACGATTGGACATTTCCCTCTTTTATTTACCAAGCTATCCATAAAAGATTGATTTCTCAAATTCAACTACCAGCAAATGCTAACGTACTTGATTTAGGTTGTGGAACGGGACGCTTACTAAATAGATTAGCGAGTCATTTTCCTAACTTGCGCGGGACAGGATTAGATTTATCTCCTCAAATGTTGCGGGTTGCTAGACAAAGTAATCAACACCATCCGCGATTAATTTATCTTGAAGGTAATGCTGAATCACTGCCTTTTGCTGAAGGTCAATTTAATGCGGTTTTTAACACTATCAGTTTCCTACATTATCCTCAACCAGAAAAAGTTTTAAATGAAGTTGCACGGGTACTTTCTCCTGGTGGAAACTTTTATTTAGTTGATATAACGGCTGATAATTCTGCTTTTAAACTCATGGCCAATTCTCCAACAGGAATTAAATTTTATCATCAAGAACAACGTCAACAATTAGGTGCTGGGGCTGGACTTTTGTGTTTAGGTCATTATTATTTATTAGGTCCAGTATTGTTAACAGTTTTTGCTAAACCTGAGTAGGTTAATCAATACATCAGCGGTTAGCTACACAAACTAAGTCCACCTATTCCTACGGTTTCGTAAGGGATAGGTATAAATCTAGACTTTACTTTATAAACATCCTCTTAGGATTATAGGGCTGTATAGACTGTATTTGTGAGGTTTTGGATAAATTTGAGAGCAAATAATTAATCAAATCAAGTACGTAATAAGCCAATTAAATTTACTGGTATGATTAAAGTAATAATTATTTGGTGTATCATACGCAAAGTATCGTGATTGCTCATAGTCAAACTTGAGATATTCACGAACTTCAGATAGAATACTTAGTATTTATTACTCCTGTTAGTAAATGCTACCGATGGTGTTTGATTTCATAATTGTTAAGTCGTCAGTTTGAAATTAAGGTGTGTAAGGAAAAGTGAAAAATCAAAATTTTAAAAAATACATATTTTATGTTTCAATTTTGTCTGGGGAATTTTTTCTTTCTAATTTTTCATTACCAGTCAATGCTCAAATAATTACCCAAACTGTAACCCCAACACCTGAGCAACTTAGGGAACTAGAAAAACAACCGACTTACTCACCTAATTTTGGTCCTCTACCAGAAACACCTTTACCACCCCTAGAAGAATTACTTCCCAAACCAGATACCACTCCAACGACTCCCCAGCCATCACTAGAAGAGATTCCTGGAACAATTACAATTACAAAGTTTGAAGTTATTGGTAGTACAGTTTTCAGTCAAGAAGAACTAGCAAAAAAACTAGAACCTTTTACTAATACTCCTATTTCTTTTGCTGAATTATTGAAGGCTAAAGAAGTTATTAATGAATTATATTTAGAAAATGGTTATATTACCTCTGGAGCTTTTATTCCTCCCCAAGAATTAAAAGATGGAGTGGTAAAAATTGCAGTAATTGAAGGTAAAGTTGAATCAATTAATATTTCTGGGTTGAACAGATTGCGGCCTGGTTATGTTCGTAGTAGATTAGCTTTAGCAACAAAAGCACCTTTAGATCAAAATCGCTTGCTGCAGGCTTTGCAAATGTTGCAAATTGATCCTCTAATTGCTAATTTATCAGCAGAATTAGCTGCTGGTTCTCGTGCTGGGGTAAGCGTTTTAGAAATTAAAGTGCGAGAGGCTGACGCTTTTTCAACAGAGATAAGTATTGATAATCAGCGATCGCCTAGTGTGGGTAGTGTGCGTCGTCAACTGCAAATCAATCACAACAATTTTTTAGGATTTGGAGATCGCTTTCAAGTTGGTTATATTAATACTGATGGTAGCAACTCCCTCAATGATTTGAGCTACACATTTCCCATCAATCCCTACAACGGGACTATCGGCTTGAGCTACAGTCGCACCCATACCAACATTATTGAAGATCCATTTAACATCTTAGATATTCAATCTGCATCTCGCAACTATCAAATTACTTATCGTCAACCCCTTTATCAAAGCCCGACAAAAGAATTTATATTGGGTTTAACAGGTTCTAGACAAGAGTCAGAAACCACCCTTTTAGATGAACCTTTTCCCTTATCTCCCGGTGCAAATGATCAAGGGGAAGTGAGAATTTCTGCTCTCCGTTTTTTTCAGGAATATACTCAACGAGATAGTCAGCAAGTTTTTGCATTGCGATCGCAATTTAGCTTAGGAATTAATGCTTTTAATGCCACAAATAATGATGACGCTCCTGATAGTCAGTTTTTAACATGGCGTGGACAAACTCAATATTTGCGGTTATTAACACCAGATACAACATTATTATTGAGATCAGATATGCAATTAAGCGATCGCCCCTTAGTTGCACTAGAGCAATTTAGCGCCGGTGGACAGCAGAGCGTGCGCGGTTATCGACAAGACTCTTTACTAGCTGATAATGGCTTATTTGCCTCCGCAGAAATTCGTACAGCAATTCTGCGCGTCCCCAAATGGCAAACCACTTTAGAATTAACTCCCTTTTTCGATTTGGGTACTGTTTGGAATCACTCAAATTCTGATGTAGACATCAAGCAAAAAACCCTATCGTCACTAGGTGTAGGTTTACGTTTATTAGTAGGTCAAAATTTTAACGCCAGATTTGATTGGGGTGTTCCCTTAGTTAAAGTTGATAGAACCGGAAACTCTTTACAAGAAAACGGTCTTTATTTCTCCATTGAATATAAACCTTTTTAGATACCCAATCACCATTTCTGTATAGAAAACAACATTAACCTTTCTATTTAAGGGGGGTAAGTTTTAATGACAAAAAAATAATTGAAAATAACGGGCTATTTTGTCTAAATTTCTGTAAAATCGAAATCTAAATTACAAAAACCTTAATTATTCAGTTCATACCTCCTGCTTCCTTCCACTTGTCCATTGATAAATTTGAATTTTCAATTGCCTATGTTTCGTCAGCTAACTTTGTTTTGTATATTACTGAGTGTTTTCCTGATAGGTTGTTCTCCACCAACCACAGCTAAACCTACGAATACATCAGTTGCTCAAATTCAAGCACCATTATCTCAAGGTCAAAATTTGCCAATTTCTGCTAAAGCGACCATTCCCAATGGCACACAAATCAACTTAGAAGTAGCGCAAACACCAGAACAGCAGGCGATGGGGTTAATGTATCGACCAGCTTTACCAGATGACAGGGGAATGTTGTTTGTATTTCCCTCACCCCAACCAGTCAGATTCTGGATGAAAAATGTACCCGTAGCTTTAGATATGGTATTTCTGCAAAATGGGGTGATTAAGTATATCCAGACTGCTGCACCCCCCTGTAATAGCGAACCTTGCCCCACCTACGGACCGAATGAGCCAATAGACCAAGTAATTGAACTCAGGTCTGGACGCGCTCAGGAATTAGGTTTACAGGTAGGAGATCAGGTCAAAATTCAGTTGTTATAGCAGCAGTCACAAGACAAAAGTTGATTCATTTCCCCCAGTACACTGCGGCGTAAGTAAACCAACCATTCTCAATCGCTAAAAAATTTATGACCTATTACTTTTGACTTTTGACTTTTGACTTTTGATTTTTGACTTCCGCCTTGCGGTACTAGTCCCCGTTCCCTATATGAAGAATTGGTCAAGTTTGTATAAAGATACTGTGGTAAAAAAACTATTCCGTGAAATAAAGAGGTTAATATTTACCAGTAGTTCTCTTGACATTAGACCTAGCTTTTCCATAGCTAAAATCTTGGATTGAAAGTTTCATTCCAAAAATCCTCCTTTTGACATAAGTGTAAATAGTCATCAATAGACGAGTATAAGCTATGGAATCTTTGTTACTTCAGATGTGATGACATCAAGCACAAAAAACTCAATGGGATGAAGCCAATTTAAGGAGATAGTTAGTCCTACTTCAGTTTAGGGAAAACAAGCAGAATAAAACTAATCTTTTGTCAAAAAATTTAGCAGGAATAAATCATGACCTGCTACGAGGAAATAAAAATCATCTGTGCTGGAGTATTTATTCAGTCATAGGACAGTGACACATCAAATACTGGCTTTAGATCACTGAGAAAAGAGGAAAGGATATATGATAATACACTCTACCCAAGGAGGTGAGATACAAATGGCACAATCAAGATATTCTCGTTTAATTAATTTTCTCCAGGAAGATTTGGCAATTTCCGCAGCATCTCTATCTGTGGCTTTGCGTCATCGTGAGCAGGATACAGGCTCTTTAACGATGATCCTGTGGCAGTATGGATTGATTACCCTAGAACAGTTAGAACAAATTTATGACTGGTTGGAGACTGCATAAGTAAGCAATAGAAACCCAGAAAATCTATTGCTGGTAAATATTCTGGCGGCTAAATCTATGCAAATTCAATGTGGAACGGTTGAGCTACTTCAGGAGAATTGAGGTATGTCAAATCAACTCTGCTCTTTGCAAAGTTTGATCAATAGAACAATTAACTCAGACAGTTTTTACTCATTCATATCTAAAATAAAAAGGCGAGTTGATCAAAAACTCGCCTTTTTAATGTCAGGAGTCAGGAGTCAGGAGTCAGAAGGCATAAAGAAAGTAATTAATATATATTCTCCCCAATCCCCAATCCCCAATCCCCAATCCCCAATCCCCAATCCCCAATCCCCAATCCCCAATCCCCAATCCCCAGTCACCTACCTTATCTAAAAACCTTACCTGCTGCGGCTATACCTGCACCGGGAGTAAATTGTTCATAGCCAAGTTCTGCAAGCACAACTTCCAATGATGCGATACAGCTAAGAATATCGCGATCGCTCACAAATCCCAAATGACCAATACGGAAAATTTTATTACTCAGATGGTCTTGTCCACCAGCTAAAGCAATATCAAACCGCTTTTTCATCAATGAGCGAATTTTATCCGCTTCCATTCCTGGTACTGAGACAGCGGTAATGGCTGGACTAGCGCATTCATCAGCTGCAAACAATGGTAAATTTAAAGCCTTCATCGCCGCACGAGTCGCATTCTTTTGACGTTCATGACGAGTAAAGATTGACTCTAAACCCTCTTTTTTCATCATCCCCAAGGTGGTGTGTAGTGCCACCATCAAGTTAACTGGGGGAGTAAAGGGAGTGGTATTTTTAGCAGTCGATTTGCGGTATTTACCTAAATCTAAATAGTATTTTGGCAATTTCGCAGTTTTGTAAGCTTCCCAAGCTTTAGGACTCACAGACACAAACCCTAAACCGGGGGGTATCATGTAACCTTTTTGGGAACCGGACGCAACGACATCCAAACCCAACGCATCGACAGCGACATTGTAAGCACCCAAGCTAGTGACAGCATCAACAATAATTAATGCCTCACCGTGTGCTTTTACATGACTGTTGATAGCTGCCAAATCATTAATTACACCTGTGGAAGTTTCGCTGTGGGTGATAATTACAGCTTTGATTTCTTTGTTGGTGTCAGCTTGTAATATTTCCCCAAACTTAGCAGGGTCTAAAGGTTGTCCCCATTCTGCGGTGACAGTTTCTACATTCAAACCAAAAGCTTGACCAACTTCTACCCAACGTTCACCAAATTTACCATTAGAACCAACTAAAATGCGATCGCCAGGAGAAAGAAAATTAATCATCCCCGCTTCTACCGCACCAGTACCGCTGACATTCAGCATCAGTACATCATTTTCAGTTTGGTGCAGCCATTTCAGGTTTGCTGTCACCTCACCCATCATGCTGCTAAATTCACCTGAACGGTGGCCGATGGGGTGTTTGGCCAATGCCAGTAAAGCTGCTTCTGGAACTGGCGTAGGTCCAGGAATCATCAACATTAACTTATCGTCCATTATCTGTATCCTAAAAATCAAATAAGAGTCAAATTTGAGTATGTTTTGATCTGATGGTAAATTTTATAACTTTATCTACCAATTCATTCAGATTCTCATCAATTTATCCTACCTGAGAGATTGACCAATTCTCTGTAGATATCAATCAGGAGTAACGACTTTTTCCGTAACATGATTGAGTGACCAACGATGCTCTACTCCTAAATATGAAGCTTGACAAAGTTCTTCTAATCGCTTTTGTTGTGCCGCAGCTTTTCGTAGGGTAATAATTAACTGACTAACTTCATACCGTAAATCCTGATTATTATTTACAGCATTCATTGTTTGCTTTTCTAACAGTTGCAGTATAAGTTCATAGTGGATAGGCGCAGGTAGAGGAAGTTGCTCCATGAAGTTCATGTAAAATTACTAATGTGAGATTTTAGCTTATCAAGAGTTTATCTCTTGCTAAATAAATTGTTACATAGCAAACAAAGTTTGGTCATTGGTCATTAGTCATTAGTCATTAGTTCTTTTCCAATTCCCCAATCCCCAATCCCCAATCCCCAATCCCCAATCCCCAATCCCCAATCCCCAATCCCCTGTCACCTGTCACCGCTAAAAAGATTAGTAATTGCCAATTTCGGGTCTGGTTGTTTTACCAAAGACTCACCAATTAGTACAGCTGATGCGCCGGCTGTTTCGACTACACTTAAATCCTCTGGGGTATGAATTCCTGATTCACTCACTACCAGAATATTTCTATCCTGTAATTGACTACCTCTGTCTTTCAGTAATTGACAAGTAGTTTGTAAGTCAACGGAAAAATCCTCTAAGTTGCGATTATTTATACCAACTAAAGAAACACCATCTAAGGATAAAACTCTGTCAAGTTCTTCTAAACTATGAACTTCTATCAAAGCAGCCATATTTAGCTTATTAGCAATTTTGACAAAATACTGTAAATCTTGATCACTGAGAATTGCTGCTATGAGTAAAACCGCATCTGCACCATTAATTCGCGCTAAATACATTTGATAAGGATAAATGATAAATTCCTTACACAATAATGGTAAATCTACGGCAGCACGCACCAGAGATAAATTCTCAAAACTGCCTTGAAAAAACTTTTTATCTGTGAGAACAGAGAGACAACTAGCACCACCGTCTTGATAGGATTTAGCGATTTCTACCGGGTCAAAATCTGCTCGTAACACTCCCTTACTAGGAGAAGCTTTTTTAACTTCTGCAATTAGGGCGGGTTTGGTTTTACCTTGACGTAATGCAGCGATAAAATCACGGGTTGGTGGTGCAGAAAGGGCTGTTTTTTGCAATTCTGCCAAAGGCAATTTTTCCCGCATTTGCTCAACTTCGATCTCTTTTTGCCAAACAATTTCTTCCAAAATATTATTTGGTGCTGAATCATCTAAAACTGTGTGGTAGCGGATAATTGATACATCAATAGCTGAACCAGATGAACGACGACGGATTTGCATTACTTTAGGGAATAGGGAATAGGGAATAGGGAACAGGGAACAGGGAATAAGTAACGGGAAATTGGAGAGAATAATCAATTACCAATTACCCATTACCAATTACCCATTACCTAACTTGCGATCGCTCGTTTGTAGGCTTCATCCAGCACTTCTGATAGTGTAGGATGGGCGTGAACTAAATAAGCCAGGTCTTTTACAGATTGACGGTTAGCAACTGCGGCGGATGCTTCGTGAATTAAATCAGAAGCGTGTAAACCGAAAATATGCACACCTAATACTTCACCTGTATCTTTACGGTAAATCACTTTAGCGATACCATCGGCTTCATTTTCTGCTAAAGCTTTAGAATTGCCTTTGAAGTAACTCTTAGCAGTTCCAATTTCAAAGCCTTCAGCTAAACCCAATTCTTGAGCAGCTGGTTCTGTTAAACCCACATAACTAACTTCGGGATGGGTAAAAGCGGCTGCGGGAATACTGCGATAATCTGCTTTTTTGTCTCTACCCAGGATATTTTCTACCGCAATGATACCTTGAGCCGAAGCCGCGTGAGCTAACATCATTTTCCCGTTAGCATCACCAATAGCATACAGATGGGGGACTACTTCACCTGCGGAAAGTACCGCCATTCCATCGTTAACAGGGATAAAATTCCGTTTATCCAGTTCCACACCCACAGAATCTAAACCAAGATTTTTAGTAGCGGGGATGCGACCTGTAGCTACTAAACAAGCATCAACTTCCAACACTTCTAAATCTTCTTTAGTTTGGAAATCTGCCAATTCAATTACAACTGGAGAACCAGGAATGATTTTTTTGGCGTATATTCCCACTTTGGTTTCAATATCGCGGGGAGTAATTAAAACCCGTTCTGCCAGTTTAGCAATATCGCGGTCAAATCCTGGCATTAACACATCTAGGGCTTCAATCATTGTCACTTCACAACCCAAAGCGGTGTAAATATCGGAAAATTCTAAACCGATGTAACCGCTACCAATAATTGCTATCCACTGGGGTAGAGATTCTAATTTTACCCCTTGGTCGCTGGTAAAGACTGTTTTGCCATCTACTTCAATTCCGGGAGGAACGAAGGGAACAGAACCAGGACAAAGAATGATATTTTGGGCTGTGATGGTTTTTTCACCGCTATCTGTAGAGACGGTGACTTTTTGTGAACCAGCGACTTTTCCCCAACCCCGGATAATATCGACTCCCAAGCGTTTGAGACTGTTGGTTAAGTCACCTTGAATTTTAGAAACAAGATTATCGGCATGATTTGCGATCGCTTGCCGATCAAATTCTACATTACCAATTTGAATTCCCAAAGATTTCAGGTGGTGAGCGTTGCGTAACTCCCGCACTCTTCCTGAAGCAGCTAAAAGCGCCTTAGAAGGAATACAACCCCGGTTAACACAGGTTCCTCCCATGTCTGCTGCTTCAATAATCGCTGTTTTCAGACCATAATTGACAGCGTGTAGGGCTGCGCCATGTCCACCTACACCTGCGCCAATAATCACTAAATCGTAATCAAATCCAGAACTCACGTTAGTTTCCCCGTTTCTTTAACCTACTTATTTTTAACTTGATCTTCCCCCCGCTACAACATTTCACTTGGTGCGTTAGGATGACTGGGTAAAATTATATTTATATTTGGATAATGGGTTTTTGATGACATTTTGCCATTTTAGCCGATTTTACGATCATTGAGAATGTCGGTATAGCTGATATCCCCTTTGCTACCTCTGCAAAAGCATCACTTAGTTTCATTAAGGCTGCCTCCATACTTAGGCTTTGGAGTTACCGCTACAGCTTCTACAGATTGCTTCATCTGCTTCACCAAATGCTCTAATACTTGCATCTGTTCTACTAGAGTCAATTGATCAATTTCACTTAAAACACGCTCAATTGAAACGCTCATTTTTTCTCTCCTATGGTAGAGTAATTGTGATTTGTTTACTCATATTTTTAGATAGTTTTCCTAGATATTTTGATTATAAATATTTGTTACATCTTATAAAACTTTATTTTTATAAAAAGTTACAATACAACTAATCATACAACAGCCAAACCATGTCTGAATCAGTGCAGTATATAACTAATACCCAGGGAGAAAAAGTTGGTGTATTGTTAAATCTGGAAACTTACCAACAGCTAACCAACTTATCAGCAAATACAGAATTATTGATTGGGTTAAGTTTGGATGAGTTGCAAGCTTTAGCAGAAACTTCTTTGTCTCTTAAAAGTCAGATTCAATTAGATGAGTTATTAATGAAAAATGCTGAAAATCAATTGTCAAATGAAGAAAGTGAAACTCTAGATAGATTAATATCACAGATTGATCAATTGAATATTCTTAAAACCAGAGCAAGATATACATTAAACCAACTTCAAAACAAATCTAGAGTAGCGTGAGTGTTTATATTTCTGTTGAATTACAAACAAAAATTCGTCATCATTTTGTAGATTGTTGTGCTTACTGTCGTACTGCTGAATATTTAACAGTTTAACATTATCAAGAAGTTAATTTGGTGTATCTTCGTTTAACTCAACCTACTACAATAGAGTATAATTAAGTAAAAAGTATGGCGGTTTTTTCTATGAAAGTTCCACTTTTAGAACAGGAAGAAGAAAAACTGGTAACTGTACCTGGTGTTTCTTGGCAACAGTTTAAAACTATTGAGGTGCAGTTACAAGAAAATCATGCTGTAAAATTAGCATATTTAGCAGGGGTGCTGGAAATTATGTCTCCTATTGGTGATAAACATGAATATGTGAAAAAAACCCTTTCTTATTTATTAGAAGCGTACATGAGACATAAAGGGATTCGGTTTTATGGTAGGGGTGGTTTCACTTTAGAAGAATCTGGTTATGCTTCAGGAACACCGGATGAGTCTTATTGTATTGGTACTAATAAAGAAGTTCCTGATATTGTGATTGAAATTATTGTTAGTAGTGGCACAATTAACAGAACTGAATTATATAAACCTAAGCGAGTTCCAGAAGTTTGGTTTTGGAGGAATAATAAAATCCAAATTTTTAGTTTAAATGCTGTTTTTGAATATGAGGAAGTAAATCGTAGTCGCTTTTTACCAGATTTGGATAAGGAGTTATTGTTGCAGTTTTTAGCAATTCCTGATCAATATGATGCTGTATCTCAATTTATTGAGTTTATTGGTGATAAATAAAAAAATACACTAGAATAAGAGGATGTTTGAAAAGCGAATATAATTCTCTACTACACAGGCAAAGTCCACCTCCGTGGACTAATGAAAAAGTGGTCTTTTTAACCCGCGCAGGCGGGTTTAGTTTGTATAACCGCGACTTCTAGTCGCCAGGACTGTAATAAATTAGACTTTTCAAACAACCTCTAAGTTATGATGCACAATATTTTTTTAAACTTACATCTAAAACCATGTCTGAATCAGTGCAGTATATAACTAATACCCAGGGAGAAAAAGTTGGTGTATTGTTAAATCTGGAAACTTACCAGCAGCTAACCAATTTATCAGCAGATACTGAATTATTGATTGGTTTAAGTTTGGATGAGTTGCAAGCTTTGGCAGAAACTTCTTTGTCTCTTAAAAGTCAGATTGAGTTAGATAAGTTATTAATGAAAAATGTTGATAATCAGTTGTCAAATGAAGAAAGTGAAACTCTAGATAGATTAATATCACAGATTGATCAATTGAATATTCTGAAAACCAGAGCTAGATATACTTTAAACCAACTTCAAGAAAAACATAAAGTAGCGTGAGTGTTTATATTTCTGTTGAATTACAAGAAAAAATTCGTCATTGTTTTTCAGATTGTTGTGCTTACTGTCTTACTGCTGAATATTTAACAGTTACAACTTTTGAATTTGAGCATATCATTCCTCGGTCGGCTGGTGGTGAAACTGTGTTTGAAAATCTCTGTTTAGCTTGTCCATCTTGTAATCGTTATAAAGCAACTCGTCAAACAGCAATTGATCCCAATACTCAGGAAGAGGTTAAACTATTTCATCCACAACAGCAAGCATGGATAGAGCATTTTGCCTGGAGTGAAGATGCTACAGAAATTGTAGGACTTACTGCTGTGGGTAGAAGTACAATTTCTGCTTTAAAAATGAATCGTCCTCAATTAACTCGTGTGCGGAAAATGTGGGTAAAGCTGGGTGAACATCCACCCAATATTTGAGATTTTATGAACCCTTCCCGTTGGTATTGAATTCTTGTATAACTGGAGTTTCTGAAGGTGAAGTAGCTACTATTCTGAGGTTAAAGTCAATTATTAATTGATTTTTATCAAGAGTTATAAATGACAAAAGCCAGAGAGTATGTAGCAAAAGTAAATCAAGCAGTTACAGAAATTAACGCGGCTGAAGAATATTCTCAAGAGGTAAAACGGCGTATTACTGAGTTAAGAGGTGTGTTTGAATCTATTAACACTCATGCTGTTCAAAGTCTAAATGAACTTGAATCTCAACCTTTTGATTCAAAGAGAGATGCTGAGAAGTTTCGACAAGTAGGAACTCTTATGAAGTCCCTTATAGAAATTCAGCTATATCCTCTTTTCTCCATTGCCTCGGCAACAATGTCATCAACAATTTCCGGGACATCAGCATATAATCCCATTAATGGGTCTTTGTTTTCCTGAATTTCTGCTAAACGCTCAATGACGTGAGAAATCAATTCTGATAAAGTTGATCGATTGACAATTGCCAGGGTTTTTGCTCGTTCAAAGGTAAGTCTATCTAATTCAAGTTCTATTTTTTCCATGCTGGCTTAAACCTCCTATATATGTCTATATTGCCTTAACACGACTAAAATATTGCATTAAGGAGCTTCGACTTAAAAAAACGTAATACATAGAATACACAAATCCCCGACTTCATTGAAGAAATCAGGGATCTGTATAGTTAAAAAACGGAGAGGGAGGGATTCGAACCCTCGTATACATTTCTGCATAACAGACTTTCCAGGTCTGCGCCTTCAACCACTCGGCCACCTCTCCAGGTGCCATGAATTCCAATAATAAAACGAAACTGCAAAAAATGCAAATATTTCACAAGATATTTTTACAATGAATAAAAATCCCAAATTCCCAAGCAAAAATCAAGATGGTTCAGACCCACACAATCAGAGTTCACAACCGCCAAACAGGCGTATCACACACCCTGCAAGTGCCAGAAGACCGTTATATCCTGCACACAGCGGAACATAATGGCATAGAACTACCGTTTTCTTGCCGAAATGGGGCTTGTACAGCTTGCGCTGTCAGGGTGCTGTCAGGAGACATTTACCAACCGGAAGCCATTGGACTATCCCCAGATTTACGCCGTCAAGGTTACGCTTTGTTGTGTGTGAGTTACGCCCGTTCTGACTTAGAAGTAGAAACACAGGACGAAGATGAAGTTTATGAACTTCAGTTTGGGCGCTTTTTTGGTAAGGGCAAAGTTAAAGCGGGTTTACCCTTAGATGAAGATTAGAGGACAAAAATGAAGATTGTACCAGGGTGCAGATACTTACAGGGTAAAATCGCCGCTTTAGTACCCGCTCTGGGCATCTTGGCGCAAAAAATAACAATCCTTTCCTGTTTGTTGTTTTTGGTCAGTTGTCAAGCCAAAAATCAGCCGCTAAACATGACTGCTGAGGTGCAGGTAGCGCGGGTTGTCAGCGGACAAACTTTGGAAGTGCTGGGAATGGGAGAACAACCAAATTTAATTTCCCAAGTCCGCTTAATTGGTTTAGATGCACCAGATTTGCGTCAGCGTCCTTGGGGAGATAATGGTAAAGAACTGATAGAAAAGTTGATTGGTGATGGTGAAAAATCTGTCAAGTTAGAGTTTGACATGGAAACCAAGGACAAATTTGGACGGACTTTGGCTTATGTGTGGAAAAATCAGATGTTTTTGAATGAACAAGTCCTCAAACAAGGGTATGCTCTATTTGTAGGGCGATCGCCTAATCACAAATACGATGAACGCTTAGAAAATGCCCAACATTGGGCTAGACTCATGGGACAAGGCATCTGGAACCCAGAAAAACCCATGCGTCTAACTCCTGGTGAATTTCGCCGTATGTATAGGTGATTGGGGATTGGTGATTGGGGATTGGGGACTGGGGACTGGGGACTGGGAAGAAAATAACTAACAACGAATGACTAACTTACAAATTTTTCTAGATATAGCTACTGAAGCTGCCTTAGCTGCTGGTGTAATTTTGCAAGATTATTTAGGTAAAGTAGAAGATGCGATTACCGAAAAAGGCAGACCTGGTGATTTAGTTACCGCAGCGGATAAAGCTTCGGAAAAGGTAATTTTGGAAATCATCAACCGTCACTTTCCCCAACATTCCATCCTCGCCGAAGAATCAGGAAAACTGGGAAATCAAGCCAGTGAATACCTTTGGGCGATTGATCCTTTAGATGGTACAACTAACTACGCCCATCAATATCCTTGTTTTGCTGTTTCCATCGGGTTATTTATTCAGGGAGTGCCACAAGTTGGTGTAATTTATGACCCTTTCCATAATGAACTATTCCGGGCTGCGGCTGGTTTAGGTGCAACACGCAACCGCCGACCTATTAAAGTTTCTCAAACTTCTGAATTGAATAAAAGCTTATTGACATCTGGATTTGCCTATGACCGCAGAGAAACATCTGATAATAATTATGCAGAATTTTGTCATCTTACCCATCTTACCCAAGGTGTAAGACGTGGTGGTTCTGCTTCGCTAGACTTAGCTTATGTTGCTTGTGGCCGTGTTGATGGCTATTGGGAAAGAGGGATTGCACCTTGGGATGTGGCTGCTGGTATAATTTTAGTCCAAGAAGCTGGCGGTAAAGTCACGGCTTATGATGGTGGTGATTTCCAAATTGATTCGGGGAGAATCCTGGCTACTAATGGTTATATTCATAACGTTCTTAGTCAGGAGTTACTGCAAGTTCCGCCTTTGTCAGCTTGGTAATTCAGAAAAACCGCTGATAATTGATCAATAAAAATTACGGGCGGGGTAAACTATAAAAATTGGTGCTGGGGTGCAAGATTTATATATGTCTTTCAAAATAGATGGTGGACTATTCAAATATGATTTCATAGACTATCACGCAGTTCTCTGTGTTGCTGTTGATGCGGATGCAAAAGAAATACGTAAACGCTATCTTCAAATCGCTCGACGCTTGCACCCAGATAGTTCCGCAGTCTCGAAAACTACGGATAAAGATATAGCCAATGAATTATTATCTAAGCTGGTGAATCCCGCTTATGAAAAACTGTCTGTAGAACGCAATCGCGCAGAATATACTGTAGTTTTATCCCAAATAGGTAAGCGTTTAGCACAAGAGTCAACAGAGATATCACTGAAAAGTGAAGTCGCAAAGGAATTAGTAATTGCTCCCAATGTTGACTTATTGTACAAAAATGCGATCGCTAAAATTGCCGAAACCCAATTTAGTGAGTTAAAGCAAACGCCTGAATTCATTGCCCAAATTAGTGAATTGAATTTAGTCTACTTGATGCGGCGTGCAGGAAGGTTGATGACAACATCCCCATCTGTTCAGCAACCTGCTGTTAATTCCAGTAAACCATCACCCCCATCAGCACCCAGAGAAGATTCACCGGTGGAACAGTACCTGCGTCGCGCTCAAACGTTGATTGAAAATAACCAATTTGCTCCAGCCAAAGTAGAATTACAGGATGCCTTGAAGCTAGAACCGAAAAATAGTCGTAGCCATAGCTTAATGGCGATGTTATTTTTACGGCAAAATCAGCTAAAAATGGCAAAAATTCACTTTGACAATGCACTGAAATTAGATCCCAATGACAAATTAGCTTTGGAATGGAAACCCAAAGTTGATAAAGTTTTAGGTAATCAATCCGGTACTAATCAGGTGAATAAATCTGCCGATAATGGAGATACACAACCAGATAAGTCTGGAAGTGGTGGTTTGTTTGGTGGTTTGTTTGGTGGGAAGAAAAAATAATGGTGTATCAACCAGCAGCGGGAGCTAGGGATTTATTACCCTTAGATGTGGCTCAAAAACGCTGGATTGAAGATAGGTTACAACAAGTTTTTCACCGTTGGGGATATCACCGGATTATCACCTCAACTTTGGAACGTATGGATACGCTAATGGCAGGTGAAGCAATTCAGCGCCAGATGGTGATTCAGTTGCAAAATGGCCAGGATGAGGAGTTGGGTTTACGTCCAGAACTGACAGCTTCCATCGCTCGGACTGTAGTTACTCGCATGACTGAAGCAACCTATCCTCAACGCTTGTATTACAATGCTAATGTATTTCGCCGCAACTGGGAAAAGCGCCATAATCGCCAGCAAGAGTATTATCAGGCTGGGGTGGAGTTGTTAGGAACTGGTGGATTATTAGCAAATGCAGAAGTGCTGTTGTTGGTAGCCAATTGTTTAGAAGCTTTGGATTTGCACGGATGGCATTTGATTTTAGGTGAAGCGGGAATTACCAAATCCCTGCTTGATGTTTTTCCTACTCAGATCAGAAGTCAGGTCAGAAATGCGATCGCTCATTTAGATCGTGTAACTATAGATACTTTACCTCTGAGTGAAGAACTGCACCAACGCGCTCGACTCATGCTAGATTTGCGTGGTAATAGTGCTGATGTGCTGCAAAAAGTCAGCAGTTTAGATTTAGATACTGACCAACAAACAGCGGTAAATAACCTTAAATCCTTGGTAGAGTTATTAGAATCAGAAGGTAAATTTTCTTTAATTCTGGATCTGAGTTTAATTCAAACCATAGATTACTATACAGGTATTGTATTTGAAGTAGTCAGTGATACCGATGGACAGGCGCAAGTTTTAGGGCGTGGTGGTCGTTATGACCAGCTTTTAGGGTTATATCATCCCCAACATGAGAATATTCCCGGCATTGGCTTTGAATTGAGTATTGATGATTTATACCAAGTTTTGGCATCAAGTCAGCAATTACCGCAAAGTACCCCAGCGACTGACTGGTTAGTAGTACCAGAAAACACAAATGCTGATGCTGCTGCCTTTGCTTATGCCCAAAAACTGCGTGATTCTACTCATTTAGTGCGGGTAGAAATGGATTTAGGGGGAAGGAATGCAGAAGAGATTCGGAACTATGCACGCGATCGCTCTATTGCTCAAATCGCCTGGATTAAAGCTGATAGTTCACCCACGGTTGAAACAGTAGGTTAACAGGTAACATTACAAATTGTTACGCTAGAAACTGCTGATTCATTAAAGAGAGGGAATCGAGAAAATGCCACATACAATTGTGACCGAAGTTTGTGAAGGCGTTGCTGACTGCGTAGCAGCTTGTCCTGTAGCTTGCATTCATGACGGTCCTGGTAAAAACGTCAAAGGTACAGATTGGTACTGGATTGACTTTGCTACCTGCATCGACTGTGGCATCTGTTTACAAGTCTGCCCAGTAGAAGGAGCAATTTTACCAGAAGAACGCCCTGAATTGCAAAAAATAGCAGATTAGGTGACAGGTGACAGGTGACAGGTGACAGAGTAAATAACAGCCAATTACTCATTTCCTATTCCCTGTTTCCTATTCCCTGTTTCCTATTCCCTGTTCCCTGTTTCCTATTCCCTGTTCCCTGTTTCCTATTCCCTGTTCCCTGTTTCCTATTCCCTGTTCCCTGTTCCCTATTCCCTGTTTCCTATTCCCTGTTTCCTATTCCCTGTTTCCTATTCCCTGTTTCCTATTCCCTGTTTCCTAT